>JBGSHH010000365.1:0-13831 GCA_041752355.1 Pirellulaceae bacterium
AACGCCAACGCCTGCAACCACCGCCACCGTAGCTCGAGCCACGGCAGCCACACCCTCTCCACCCAAGCCCGCTGCCGCCGCGTCCAAGGGCCGTAGCGTCACAGGGGATGATGTAAACCTGCTATTGGCCCAAGCAGAACAAGCTTTAGCCTCGGTCGACCAGCCGTCCGCTTCCAACATGCCTGGTCTGTCGCTGTTTGAATTTCACGATTTCGCCGGCTCACCAGCGAATTCCGAGAAGGCGACGATTGAATTGCTTCGCGATGTCGAACTCGACCTGAAAATCGAACTCGGCCGCACACACATGTACTTAGAAGACGTGCTTAAGCTGCGCAAAGGCTCAGTCGTTTCGCTCGACAAGCTCGCTGGCGATCCGGTTGACATTTATGTGAATGGACGACTCATCGCGCGGGGCGAAGTGCTGGTACTCAACGACAACTTCTGCGTCCGTGTCGCCGAACTCCTCGCAGGCGAAGAAGCAGCCGCATAGTCGCCCTGCTTCCGAAACCTTTGATAGATCAAACCAATTAGTCAAGACGGGAAACGGATTTCCCCTTATCGACATCGGCTTGAATGGCCGGTCGACTTGAATCCATTCAGACAGGGACGTACGCCGGATGCCCTTCATCGCTTTACGCTCGCGAAAAATCCCAAACTTGCTGCTGCTAATCGGTGTATTGCTCGGCACGTCAGCGCTGCATGCACAAGACGCACTTAGCCAGCCTGCCAGCGTATACGCGCGTCCTACCGGCGAGATCATTGCAGTCGAATCTCAAGCAAGGGCATCCCATACTGCATCCGAAGTTCGTGCAGATACCGTCGCACCGCAGAACGATATTCACCCCCACACCGCGCGAACGAACATTCCCATTCCGCTCGCTCCGCCTAGTGAGCGCACCACGCGCGACCTCTCCGCGCCACGCTTGCCGAATTCCTCAACGACCATTACGACCGTCCTGAGCAGCCTCGCGGTCGTATTGGGCTTGTTTTTCATTACCGCTTGGTTCCTCAAACGCAACTTGCCGAAAGGGATGACTTTGCTCCCTGGCGAAGTACTGGAACAACTCGGCCGCACTCCGCTGGCTGGCAAGCAACAGATGTATTTAGTGCGTATCGGACACAAGTTGCTGCTTTTGGTGGTGACGCCGCATGGCGCTGAAACCCTGACGGAAATCACCGATCCCGCCGAGGTCGATCGACTCTGTGGTTTGTGTCGTCAAAACGCGACGCACGGTCCCACGGCGGAGTTTCGTGCGGTGCTGCGTCAATTTGAACGCGA
This sequence comes from Pirellulaceae bacterium, assembly GCA_041752355.1. Taxonomy (GTDB): domain Bacteria; phylum Planctomycetota; class Planctomycetia; order Pirellulales; family Pirellulaceae; genus JAEZGD01. The sequence goes on from JBGSHH010000365.1 coordinate 1,280, forward strand.
ACCAGCAGGTCCAGGATTTCTGGGTAATACCGAGCGCAGCGATGTCGAATTGGCCGCCGCGGGCCAACCTAATCGTCGCCCTCGCACGCGAGGGACCTCATTCGATGCGTAAGCACCGTACCAAACCGCAACTCAGCATGTTCAATACGCGCCGCGCCCTGCGATGGTGGATGAGCATGGTCTTTGCGTGCCTAGCCTGTAGCGGCTTACTTGCCACGGCGTGGGCGCAAGCCCCACTGCCTGCGTTAGACAGTATGGACGATATCGGCGAAATGGATGCCTCCGCGGAGGAAGTCCCCGATGCCGCCAAGGACTTCACCAAATTCGTCGCTGGCGGACCCGATGTCTGGACCAGTCCCCAAGGCTTGCGCAGTTCGCTGCAGATCATGCTGCTGCTAACCGTTCTCAGCCTGGCCCCAGCCATCTTGCTGATGACAACCTGCTTTGTGCGCATCATTGTTGTCATGGGCTTGCTGCGGCAGGCGCTCGGCACCCAGCAACTGCCGCCGAGTCAGGTAGTGACTTCGATCGCTATCTTCATGACCATCCTCGTGATGACCCCCGTGTGGAAACAAGTCTACGACGATGCTATCAAACCATATACCGATCCGCAGTCGCAAATGAGCCTCGATCAGGCGTGGGACGCCGGCGTGAACCCGATTCGCAATTTCATGAGCAAGCAAATCGATATTGCGGGCAATAGCGACGATGTCTGGTTGTTCTACGAATACCTCCCACCAGAGACACCCACTCCGCAAAGCTATGACGATGTACCGCTAGTGGTTCTGCTACCGGCATTTATGCTAAGCGAACTCAAGACGGCGTTTTTAATCGGCTTTCAAATCTACCTGCCTTTCCTGGTACTCGATATTGTCGTCTCCAGCGTGACCATCTCGATGGGCATGATGATGTTGCCACCAGTGATGATATCGCTACCGTTTAAGCTGATTCTGTTTGTGCTGGTCGATGGGTGGCGATTGGTAGTCGGAATGCTGCTGGAAAGTTTTGCTCCCTACGGATAGCGACTGCATCTTTGCCATCGATGCTTCCCCGACGAAAACACTAACCTAATAGGCTACGAATGGATTCCCAACAGGCCGTCGATCTCGGGCGAGAGGCGATCATGATCGCGCTCCTCATTAGCGCACCGGTGCTGATCGTCGGCACATTGGTCGGCTTGATGATTGGCCTGTTGCAAGCATTGACGCAAGTGCAGGATCAAACTGTTTCTTTCGTTCCTAAGATTGTGGCGATGATATTGGTCGTCAGCCTGTGCTTGCCATGGTTGATCGAGCAAATGGTGGAGTACTCCTCGACGCTGTACAAGAATGTTCCGAAAGTGATCGCGGAAAGTTAGACGCGAGTCTTACCTGATAGTGACATGCATCCACTGGCCTAAGGAGCGTAGAAATCATGGCGGCGCTCCTCGCACTGTATGAAAACCAGTTTCTGGTATTTGTACTCATTCTGACGCGCATTAGCGGACTGGTTAGCTCTGCTCCCGTACTGGGACTGAAAGCGGCACCGATGCAAGTCCGCGTCGTGCTGGCGGTCGCGTTGGCCGTGGTTGTGACTCCTTTTCATTGGAACGCCACCGCCCAGATGCCTGCGAACATGCCGGGCCTGGTGTTGTTGCTCGTCCAGGAGTTGTTGATCGGTCTTTCGCTTGGCCTATCAATCCACGTTCTCTTCACAGGACTGCAAGTCACTGGCCAGATCATGGGGCAACTCAGTGGTATGTCGCTCGCGGAGGTGTTCGATCCCAATTCGGAAGCTTCCGTGCCGGTACTATCGGACTTAATGGATCGCGTCACGCTGGCATTGTTTGTAATCATCGGTGGTCATCGGCAGCTGATGCAGGTGTTACTCGATACGTTCAAATGGATGCCACCCGGCGAGACGGCATTTGGACCTTCCTTGGTCGACGCGCTTACCGAAGTTACCACGCGCAGCCTCACTCTGGGCGTGCGCGCTTCCGCGCCAGCCATTGTGGCATTGCTTCTGGCGAATCTGATTCTGGGATTGATCAGTCGCACGTTACCACAGCTCAACGTCATGGCGTTGGGATTTGGTATCAATATTCTGCTCGTGCTGATGATCATGATGGCATCGCTGGGCGCGATTGCCTGGCTCTTTCAGGATGCGGCCTGGGACACGATCGATATCATGCGCGACGCCTTCGCCAACTTGATGCCGGAGGCGATCTAAGCCATGGCTGACGAAGGAGGCGAGAAGTCACACGAAGCGACGCAGCACCGCCGCGATGAAGCAGCGAAGAACGGGCAGGTGGTGCGTAGTCCCGACCTGATTTCGGCCGTGCTGCTCGTCGTGGCGATTTGCGTGTTGATTTACAATGGGCAAGAGATCGCCTTGTTTTTGGCTCGCTTAATGCAGAGCACTTTGCGCGACGCGCCAGAACTGACCGTCGATCGCGAGACGCTGATCAATCGTTGGTTTGTGGTGCTGCTGGGGCTAAGCTGGGTGCTGCTACCATTGATGGGCGGACTATTGCTCGCCGCCATTGGTGTGAATTTGGCGCAAACCGGCTTTCTATTCTTGCCCGAAAAAATCGCCTTGGATGTGTCGCATGTGGATCCTATCAAGGGTCTGGGGCGCATCTTCTCGATGTCGAACATTGTCCGCCTCGGCTTTGGTTTGGTGAAAATTCTGGTCGTCTGCTCGGTGGCAGTGTGGTGTCTGTGGGGCAAGCACTATGAATTGCTGGGATTACTTGAACTCGAAGTTCCGCAAATCGCCAGCTATGTCGTGGAGACGATCCTCTGGACATGCCTGAAGATTGGCGGAGCCATTCTGCTCATCGCGGTTCTCGACTATGGGTTTCAAAAATGGAAGTTCGACCAAGACCTGATGATGACCACGGAGGAGGTCAAGGAGGAAATGAAAAACCTCCAAGGCGATCCGCATGTCATCGCGCGGCGCAAGACGGTGCAGCGACAACTCGCAATGAATCGCATGAAGTCGCAAGTGCCCAAGGCCGATGTCGTCGTTACCAATCCCACCGAATTCGCCGTCGCCATCCACTACGATTACGAAACCATGCCTGCCCCCATAGTCGTCGCGAAAGGGGCCGGCGTGTTGGCGCAGCGAATTCGTCGACTGGCGTTGGAGAACAGCATCCCCATCGTCGAGCGCAAGGAACTCGCGCAGTTCCTTTACAAGAACGTCGAAATCAACGACCAAGTACCCAACGAACAGTATGCCGCCGTGGCGGAAGTATTGCGGTATGTCTATCAACTGCAAGGCAAGCAAATCCCCGGAACCAATCGCGCAGCGTAGGCAACAAACGCATACGCTCCGCCTAATGCTGTCTGCCCATCTCACTGGTCCCAATCGATTTGACTTCTCGCCTGCGCGACGTGACAATCGGCCCTAGTCGCCGATCATCCTCTTTATTCCGCATCCCTTCCTCGCATGACCAAATCTACGCTGTCGCTCGAACTCGACTATCTACCTCGCCTTCCTAAGCGCCGGGACTTTCGCATCGGCTGCATTGGTGCGGGCTTCATCATGGCAGATTGTCACCTGGTCGCGTACAAAGCTAACGGTTTGAATCCCGTGGCGATCGCGTCACGTACGCAAGCCAATGCTCAGCGCGTCGCTCAACGGCATGACCTTAAATCCTACGACACCTACCAAGAGTTGCTGGCCGATAAGTCGATCGAAGTCGTCGATATCGCGGTGCCTCCTGATTCGCAACTGGCAGTGATCCAAGAAGTGCTCAAACATAAGCGGCACATTCGCGGCATCCTCGCGCAAAAGCCACTGGGAGTAAACTACGCGCAAGCGGTTGAGATTGTTCGCCTGTGCAAAAAGGCGGGCGTGACGTTAGCGGTGAATCAGAACATGCGGTACGACCAATCGGTGCGCGCTTGCAAGGATTTAATTCAGCGCGACATCCTCGGCGAACCAGTCCTGGCCACCATCGACATGCGGGCGATTCCGCACTGGATGCCTTGGCAACAGCAGCAAGGCTGGGTCACGCTACGCATCATGTCGATTCATCATCTGGACACATTTCGCTACTGGTTTGGCGATCCGGTGCGGGTTTTTGCCAGCGTCCGCCCCGATCCGCGAACCGCGAAGAAGTTTGCCCACAGCGACGGCATTTGTCTCTATATCTTGGAATATGCCAACGGCCTGCGAGCAATGAGCTGCGACGACGTGTGGGCCGGTCCCGCGCTCGAAGGGGCGGAGTCGGACATCTACATTCGCTGGCGTGTGGAAGGCTTGCTAGGGATGGCGCGCGGCACCATCGGCTGGCCGAGCTATCCCGCCCCCACGCCCAGCACGCTCGACTATACAACCATTAGACAGCCGGGCTATTGGCTGCAACCACGCTGGAAAGAAGTCTGGTTTCCGGATGCCTTTGCCGGCACCATGGCGCAACTATTGTGTGCTTTGGAAGAAGAAACGGAACCCGAGATCGGCGGCGCGGACAATCTCAAAACAATGGCCTTGGTCGACGCCTGTTATCTCTCGGCGAAGGAGCATCGCGCGGTGCAGATCAGCGAGATCACCAAGGCAAAGAAAAACAGATCGGCGTGACGCGATCGCAAAACGGATCAGGAGATCCACCCTACCGAGAAAGAGACTACTCGGCACATGGGACGGTGCGATTACCCCGATCTACTCCCCAATATCTTCGTTCCACAACTCCGGTCGAGCTGCGATGAAATCTCGCATCATTTGCACACACGCTTCATCGTTAAGAATCGTCAACTCCACGCCGCGCGCTCGCAGATGAAACTCCGGGCCCGTGAACGTGATATTCTCGCCTATAACCACTCGGGGAATCTTGTACAGCAATGTCGCGCCGCTGCACATATCGCACGGCGAGAGCGTGGAGTACAGTGTCGCCTGTTGGTACTCTCTGGCCTTCAATCGCCCAGCGTTTTCCAACGCGTCCATCTCGGCATGAAGTATCGCACTGCCACGTTGCACGCGCCGATTGTGTCCTCTCCCGACGATCTGGCCGTCAATCACCAGCACCGAACCAATCGGAATACCTCCTTCGGACAAGCCTATTAGCGCTTCATCGATAGCGGCTTGCAGAAATGGGTCCATGACTTGTCTTCTTTCATCAAAGATGCCTGGTTAAGAGGTGGACCAAAACGGTTGTACAAGTATACCTCGGTATTTGAATCACCGCGTCTAGTACTAAACAACTATCGCAGGACACGCTAAAATGCGTTCCCGTCACACGTTTCTTCTCTGCTCCTCATGTCAGGCGTTGGCGATGCAAGACTTCGAAAAGCTCGGCGTGTTTTATCTTGGCAAACAATATGATTTGGCGAAGAAGCAAGTCGATGAGTCGTTGCTATTGTACGATGCCAAAGATCTCACCACCCATGCGGTGTGCGTCGGCATGACGGGCTCCGGCAAGACGGGTTTATGCCTGTCGTTGCTCGAGGAAGCGGCCATCGACGGCATTCCAGCAATTTGTATCGATCCCAAAGGAGATCTCGGCAACTTGCTGCTGGCGTTTCCGGAGCTAAAACCGCACGACTTTGCCCCGTGGGTCGACCCAGCCGATGCCACTCGCAAAGGTATCACTGTCGACCAACTCGCCGAGCAAACAGCCGAGAAGTGGCGCGAAGGTCTCGCCCAATGGGGTGAAGACGGCGCGCGCATCGCCCGTTATCGCGACGCCGTCGACATCGCCATTTACACGCCTGGCAGCAACGCAGGCTTACCGATCACGGTGTTGCGTTCGTTCCATGCGCCTCCCCATGCGATGCTTAAAGATGCCGATGCGTTACGCGAGCGAATCAATGCTTCCGTCAGCGGGTTGTTAGCGCTCCTAGGCATCGATGCCGATCCGCTTCGTAGTCGCGAGCACATCTTGCTTTCGACCATCATCGATCGAGCCTGGCGAGCAGGACGGGACATTTCGCTGAGCGACATGATCCGCGGCATTCAGCAGCCCGATTTCGACAAAGTCGGCGTGATGGATCTAGAAAGCTTCTTTTCTGCTAAGGATCGCTTTGCGCTAGCCATGCAGTTGAATAATCTACTAGCATCGCCTGGTTTCTCCGCCTGGACCAACGGCGAGACGCTTGATGTGCAACGCTTGCTGTTCACGCCTGAAGGCAAGCCGCGCGTGTCGATTCTTTCAATCGCGCACTTGAGCGATGCGGAACGGATGTTCTTCGTCACGATTCTGCTCAACGAAGTGGTCGCGTGGATGCGAACGCAGTCGGGAACGTCAAGTTTGCGCGCCATCCTATACATGGACGAGATCTTCGGGTATTTCCCACCCACCGCGAATCCACCGAGCAAGACGCCGCTGCTAACGCTCATGAAACAAGCCCGTGCATTTGGGTTAGGCGTCGTTCTGGCGACGCAAAATCCCGTCGATATTGACTACAAAGGCCTCTCGAATGCTGGCACTTGGTTTCTCGGCCGCTTGCAAACCGAACGCGACAAAGCCCGCGTCTTAGAAGGGCTAGAAGGCGCTTCTGCAGCGGCGGGAGCGAAGTTCGATCGGGGGCGGATGGAAGCGATCCTCGCCGGATTGGGGAGTCGCGTGTTTCTCATGAACAACGTCCACGACGATGAACCCGTCGTTTTTCAAGCGCGCTGGGCGCTCTCGTACTTGCGGGGCCCGCTGACACGCGATCAGATTGAAAAGCTCATGCGACCGCGCAAGTTGAAAGCGGAGTCCGATCCGACTGGTGTCGATGGCGCGGCACTAGCATCCGTCGCATCAACGCCAGCGGCCAGCAAACAATCAACTGCAACTGCCCGTCCCGTGCTCCCTCCCGGTGTGGACGAAGTTTTTCTCAAGAGGCGTGGAGCTTTGCCAGCCGACGAGTCGTTGGTATACAGGCCCGGCTTGCTCGGCATAGCGAAGGTGCACTTTTCGCAGAGCACGAAGCAAGTCGATGTGTGGGAGGATTTCTCGCTATTGACAAATGCGGAAGATGTCGGGGATTCCACCTGGGAAGAGGCCGAACGTTCGGTCAAGGGATTTGAATTCGATGTCGAACCCGATGGTGACGGACAATTCAGCGATCTCCCAGGCCCGTTCGCACAGGTCAAGCAATACGGAACTTGGTCGTCGGACTTAAAAGATCATCTGTATCGCAATCACACGCTATCCCTTTTCTACTGCCAAAGTCTTAAGGAAGTCTCCCGGCCTAGCGAGAGTGAAGGGGATTTCCGCATTCGCATCAGCCACGCGGCACGCGAAGCACGCGATGAACAACTAGCTAAACTGCGGGCGAAGTACGCTCCAAAACTGGCTGCCGCCCAGGAACAAATCCGCAAGGCGGAACAGCGCGTCGCAAAGGAAAAAGAACAAGCGAGTTCCAAGACCTGGGAGGCGGCAGTCTCGTTCGGCGCTTCGGTGCTGAGCGCGTTCACTGGTCGCAAAATGCTCTCGGCGACAAATATTTCTCGGGCCTCGACTTCGATTAGATCCGCCAGTCGGATCGCAAAAGAGCGTTCCGACGTGAACGCGGCACAGGACACGGTGGAAGCCTATCAACAAAAGCTCACCGATTTGGAAGCGGATTTTCAGGTCGAAGTCGACACACTTGAAGCCGGTGCGCAGGCGAATGCCTTGGTACTCGACAAGCTGAACGTGAAACCCAAGAAGAGCGAGATTAACATCACGCGCGTCGTCTTGGCGTGGATTCCCTATCGCCAAAGCAGCGATGGATCACTGAATCGTATCACTTGAGCCGATTTCGCGAGCTCTTCACAACCCTTTGTCGCTTGGAAATAATGGCCACTCGACTCATCATTGCCTGTCCGCATTGCCGCCGGCAGTATTCGGTTGCCCAGCACGCGACGGGCAAGCGCGTACATTGCCATTGCGGACAAACGTTGGAGATTCATGAGCCTAGTTGCCACGACGCCGCAATTGTTGCGTGTTCCTCGTGCGGCGCGCCGCGCGAACAACAGGCTTTGGCATGTGGGCATTGCGCAGCCGATTTCACAATCCATGAATTGGACCTCGATACGATTTGCCCTAGTTGCTACGCGCGAATCAGCAAGCGAGCGCGGTATTGCCACCATTGCAGTTTGCGAATTGTCACCGAACCGATTCGCAAGCGCAATTCACAAAGTATCTGTCCCGGTTGTCCCGACGAAAAGCATTTGTCGCATCGTCTATTGGGCGAGCGCCACGTGGCCGTATTGGAATGTCAGCAGTGCGCTGGTCTGTGGTTGCCGCTCGAACGCTTTGAAGCGCTCATCGACGATGAAGCGCGGCGGGAGTGCGCGCCGCGAGGTCCGGAACCGGCGGCCTATCAAATGCAATCGGGCCGTCTCTATCGCCCTTGCGTGGTATGTCGTCAATTGATGGTGAGGCAGAACTTCGGCGCCGGAAAGAGCCGCGTGATCGTCGATATCTGCGGCGAACACGGTGTCTGGTTCGACAACGACGAATTAGCGCAGTTGCTCGCCTGGGTGCGTGAAGGGGGCGCTACGGATGCTCGCCGTGATTTAGCACGCATCAAAGGTGCCAAGGATCTGGCGCAGTTGCGAAAGTTCGGCGACACCAATTCGCCGATATCACGTCCCTCGCAATCTTCGACCGACGATCAGCAACAGGGAATCTGGCCACTGTCAACGTTCGGCATCGTGGAAGGCGTACTGAGTCTGCTGTTCGACAAGATGTTTCTTGATTGAAATGAATCACTTCACACGCTTCACGCTGATCGCCAGGTCCGATGCGCGCTGCGAGAGTGAGATGGCAAACGCGCCGCCGGCATGATCGAACATCGTCGTTTCGCCTTCTTTGCCCGTGGCCGGATCGAGCGTGAACCAGACATAGCGGCCCGGCTTGAGGTCCAACTCGATCGCGACGTCACCAGCACCATGTAGATAGATTGCCACTTGCTCACTCCCTTTGGCCAGCGCATAAAGCGAAGCCTTCTCAGGCAATTTTGACTTGAGCTTTATAGGCTGCATGTGAATGAAGTCAAAGTCTCGCATAAAGTCTTGCAGCGTCTTCATCTGCTTGCGAAAGCCGCGATTACCGCCGCCGGGCTGGTTGCTCGGGTATTCAAATGTGCCATCCTCGTGTCCCACGGTGAACGAGTAGTCGAGATTGTTGTAGAGCGCGCCACCCGCCAGAATGAATTGCCACGCTTCCTTGCGATAGTAGTCATCGCCCGTCCCCTTAAAGCCGGTTTCGTTGTCGCCGATCGGTTTGTTGAGCGCGAAATTCTCCGCGACCGCTTGCGGCGGATTGGCGTAGTGAAAATTGAAGATACTGACCGCGGGATGCGGGTTGGCAATCTTCGCGGAGCCGTTGGCAATATTCTGCGAGATGAGATGTTTGCACGGCAGATTCTTTTCCGTGGCGATAATTACCTCGGCGATGTGATGCTGCCAAGCGATCGTAACGCCGCCGAAGTACGGCTCGTTGCAAATTTCGTAGTAGAGATTATCGAACTCATTGAGTTCCTCAACCATTTTAATCGTCATTGCCTCGTGAATCGCCAACAACCCGCCATGCTTATCGAGGGTGTAAACATCCGTCCGCGCAACTTTACCTAGCCCATTCACATTATTGGTGGCCTTAAACGGAGAAAGCTTCCATTGCATCTCATCGTAGAAGGGGCAGAAAAGATTGAGTTCGACGACCACACCTCGTTTGCTCGCCTGAGCGACAAAGTCTTTCAGGCGATTGAAATACGCGTCGTCCCATTTGGTTAGATCAAACTTGTTGCCTCCCAGCGCGTAGCCAGGCTCAGCGCTTCTTGCCCACGGCGCCAATAGCTTGCCTTCGACCGGTGCCAGCGTGTTCTTGGCGATATTGAACGCGCCTTGCGGCTCGACATAGGTACCCGTGAACGTTCGCGTATTGTTCAAACCATGCGCCGCGAGTTCATCGAGATACTTGACGTAGTCGAAGTCGGTATTGAGCACCGCGCCGTAATGTTCGGCCGACGTGATGAGGATCGTTGGCTGGCCACGAAAGAGAAAGTAATGTGGGTTCTCGGGATGCAGTGCGAGCGGTTCGTGCGCATGAACTTGTGCTGCAACGAGAAGAAGACATCCGATCACGAACAGGCAACGGGAGATGAACATCGCGCAATTCCTTAGCGGTGAGGAGCGCAATCCCAGAAGATTACGCTGGCATTATCTTGGTCCCCGCCGCATAAAAATGCAACCTCGTCATTCTTTCGTCAAATAAATCGCGCGGTCTGGAAAATGCCGGCCGACAAACTCGCTGCAGCACAACTGTGAGTGCTCCCTGGCGGAGTGCTCGGCAGACTTTCGCGTCGTTCCCCACCTATTGGCTCAAGCACGCGCTGCTTGTATGTCGTCCTGTAGTGTAAATAGCCGGCTTCCGGTCGAGGGCGATACGCTCGCCTACTGCGAGCTACTTCGACAATGATCACGCTCAACTGCGACCCCAAGAACGTCAACAGGCCGCTCAGTTCGAGCGGCCTGCGATGTGATTCACCGATTTTTAGAATCGATCGTCGCCGGGATTATGTCCCAAACTCGGGGCGGCGGCGAGCGAGTTGCTGCTGCAAACGTTGCACGATGCTACTGTGCATTTGACTGACGCGGCTCTCGGACAGATCGAGCGTAGAGCCGATCTCTTTCATCGTCAGCTCTTCGTAATAATACAGAATAATGATGAGCCGTTCGTTGCGATTGAGCCCCTTGGTGACCAAGCGCATCAGATCGTTCTTCTGAATTCGTTTGGTCGGGTCTTCGCCCTTCTTGTCCTCGAGAATGTCTATCTCGCGAACATCCTTATAGCTATCTGTTTCGTACCACTTCTTATTCAGGCTGATGAGATTGACGGCATTGGCCTCGATGGTCATCTTTTCGAGTTCCGCCATGTCGATCTGCATGTGGGCGGCGAGTTCCGGTTCCGTGGGATGGCGACCGAATTTGGCTTCCAATTGCTTGGTGGCTTCATTGAGTTTGCTGGCTTTGCTGCGTACCAAGCGCGGCACCCAATCCATCGTTCGCAGTTCATCGAGCATGGCGCCGCGGATACGCGGCACGCAATACGTCTCGAACTTGACGCCGCGTGACATATCAAACGCATCGATCGCATCCATCAGGCCGAACACGCCAGCGGAAATGAGATCGTCGAGTTCAACGCCTTCGGGAAGTCGCGACCAGATACGCTCGCCGTTGTATTTGACCAGCGGTAGATAGCGTTCGACCAATCGATTTCGCAACTCTTTGTCGGTCAAGTTGCTGGCTTTATACGCCCGCCAGACGATTTCAATTTCTTCCGCGGGTGCCAAAGTCGTCGCCATGCCATCCTCCGTGAATGATCTGCCGCGATCGCGGCCGAGTTCGTCCTGAAATAATCGGCGTTATTAAGTGATCGAGCCGGCGATCCTCGCCCAACTCGTCACCCCTGTTTCCTCGTAATGCTTGATTGTCGTTCGTGTGTGAGGAACAGACTTACTGCTTACTCATCTACTTCTGTGCTTCGTTACCCGTCGTTGTCAACTGCGTCATCTCGTTGGCAAACCGCGCCTTCAAGGCGTCGGTCACCACGTTTTCGGCGATGCGACCCACCACGTACCCGATCGTCGCGAAGACGAACATCATGGCTGCCGCTGCGCCACAGGTCGAGGAAGCGCTGCTGGAATGCAACACACCCCGCGCCACCATCGTGGCGAACGCCAGCAACCCCAGTATGCCAGCGTAACTGCGACCCATTTTCCACTCCGCACGACGGTAAACTTCAGCTAACTGCTACAGCTTAACGTTGCGCGGCGTGCCGACGCGCCGATGTGTTATCGGTCTTTCATCGGCAAACATTTAATCCGACTTGCGGGAATGTCGCCGGGTGCATGTGCGACAAACTCGCGGAAGGTGGAATAGTTTCTCCGGCAAGACCGAACAAGGGAAAACTCTACAATTCGCCACGATTCTCTCTACGCAGCCACTGTGTCCGACGTTCGCGTCGATCGACTTGTCGACTCTGCCAGCACCGCTGCCATTTGATCTATCGTACGCGACAAGCGCGATGACAAGGCTCTAATCGAAGACTCGTCTGACAGTTCGTGGCTGTTGGGTACGTGTCCCAACAATCGCACATCGCGTTCTAGAAAGCGTTCACAGGATTGCGCGATGCGACGATGCACATCGGCAGCGTGTTCGGCCGACTGCGCTCGGTTAACGATCAAACGCAAATTGGCATGACGCGCCGACTCACCGAGCGTCTTGATGATCGCGTAAGCATTCAGCACACTACTAACGTCGGGCGTACTGATGAGGACAATGTCATTCGCCGCTTGCCACCACTGACGCATGGCAGCGCTAAGGGAGTGGCCGATGTCCACCAAAACGGCGGCCGTACGGTGTTCCAGTGTGGCGAGTTGATTCAGCAAGGGCGAGTGAGATTCAGTTGCCAGTTGCTTCGTTGCTGTCGCGCCACTTCTGCCAGGCAAAATCCGCATGCCGGCCGGACCATCTTCCAAAGCTTCCTGGAGGGTGTGCCGGGAACTGATGACATCAGCCACGCTGAGCTTCGCGGAGAGACCGCAGCGCGTGGCGATATCGCCTTGCGTGGGATGAGCGTCAATGAGCGTAAGC
>JBGSHH010000366.1:0-5531 GCA_041752355.1 Pirellulaceae bacterium
TGGGACGGATCGAGCACGGCCGCTTCGGCGAGCAAACCGGGGCCGATCCCGAGCGTGTGCAAGCCGCCCTGGCAAGACTCGAACTCATCTACTGCGAGATGGCCCCCGGCACCGCCCTCTTCTTCCACGGCAACCTGCTGCATGCTTCCGCCGCCAACACCAGCGAGCATCCGCGCTGGGGCTTACTCTGTTGCTACAACACCAAAACCAACGACCCTTACAAAGAGTCGCATCATCCGCGCTATACACCGCTCGTGAAGGTGGCGGACAGTGAGATTAAACGGATCGGTGCGAAGAGCAGTGCACAGCAACAAGAGTTCTTGCAACAGAAAGAAGATCGGACGACGGGATGAGAATTAGCTGTAGGGTGTGGCGAGGAACGAGCCGCACCTGTGAAGTCGCAAGTCGCTAGCTCGATCCGTTCACTTCCAGCGGTTCTTCCCAGTACGCCGGGCGAAGCTTGCGGTCCAGCCAGTGGAGAGGGAAGAAGAACTTGTCAACAAAGTCGCGTTCATAGTACCGCTTGCCAACGATCTGATATTCCGGTGCCCTTGAAAAAATGCCGGCGGGAAGCTCGAAAGTGTCGATCCTGGCACGGTCAACCGTCACGCAGTAGGCGCCTACGTACAGACTCAGCAACAGCACGAGCGCTGCGACGATCGGCACAGTGAGGGTTCGCTTTTGTTCTATGGCCTGATTCTATCGGCTGACTTTGGCGAATCGCAACCTCGGTTGGCGATTGCACGTGCGGACGTCAAAAAAAAGACATTTTGCCTGAAAGGTTTCGCCACGCCACGCCATCTCCCTTCTGTCCGACGCTCGTCGGGCCGGCTCGAAGTTTCGGGCTGAGACCTGAAACAGAGACTTACCTAGGTACGGTGCCATGGCGACTTTCGAAACCAAATATGTGCAATGGGTGCAGCGGACACTGAATCGCGAACTGGACTACGAATTGGTCACCAATGGCGTGGCCAATAGCGAGTATCGCTCGGCGGTCCAAACGTTCCAGGCTTTCAACGATTTGCCTAAGACAGGCGAAGTCGGAGTACCGGAGCAGAACTCGATGATCAAGGCTAATCACAAATCCACGAGCTATGCGAACTGGGCGCAAGAGGCGCTGCATAAGGTCGGTGCCAGAACGCGTGGCGGCGTGACCGGAGTGATGGACTCCGATACCATCGCTAGCATCAAGTCGTTTCAGGCGTTTCATAACCTGAAGGACGATGGCTGGATCGGAGCGCGCACCGAAATGGAATTGATCGAAAGCAGCGGTATGTTGCCAGCGGGACATATCAAAGGCTCGGGGCCCGTGATCCGTCGCCCGAAGCGAATCTTCTACGACAATCCCAAAGTCAAGCCATTTGTGTTATCGGTCGATCAGACCGTGACCCGGATCATCAGCGCCAGCTATTACGACGCCTTCTACAATCGTTCAGCATACGCAGGCGACGATCGCCGCCGCCGGTTGTGTCTGCTCACTAAGCTGAAACGGCGCCACGGTGTCGACGATCAATATCCAATTGAGCTGTACATGTTGCGTTCCTATCATGGCTCAACGACTTATCGTACCGCCAAGTCGGTTTTCAGCGGAGCACGCGAGTATCTTTCGGACCGAGTGTCGGCGATGCGGCCCGATGAACGCCTCGTTCCGATCGCTGGACGCGTCTTGGTTAGCGACTTGATCAAACACATTCAAAGTGGTTTGAATTACATCGAGCGCCACCTCACGGTCATGAAAGCTTCGGAGTTTCCGCACTTTCGTCCACAACTGGAAGAGATCGCCAAGATTGTTGCCGAGCGAAAACGGCAGCCGGATAGTATCCTGTCGTGCTTTAAGTAGGCGGGAAGCGAGGCAACACGGAGCGGGGCGTTCGCACTATAATTTCGGCTTGCCAATTTCGGCTTGCCAATTACCGCTTTCCGCTTCCCCCATGCCTACCGCCATCGCCATTGCTGCTCATCCTGACGATATCGAGTTCTTCATGTCGGGGACGCTGATGCGCCTGGCGGAAGTCGGCTATGAGATTCATTACTGGAATCTGGCCAATGGTTGCTGCGGCACTTCACAGTACGATCGCGAGACCATCGCGCGGATGCGGCGCGAGGAAGGCATGAACGCGGCCGCGGCGATTGGAGCGGTGTTTCACGAGAGCATCTGCGATGACCTGGGGATCTTCTACGATCGGCCGACGCTGGCGAAAGTCGCCTCGGTGCTGCGCGGAGTGAATCCGCAAATCGTGCTAACGCACTCGCCTGTCGATTACATGGAAGATCACACCAACACGTGTCGCCTGGCGGTGACGGCAGCCTTCTCGCGTGGCATGCCGAACTTCGCCGTCGATCCTCCCCGTCCCCACGTCGCTGGCAAGGTGACGGTCTATCACGCGCAGCCGTACAGCAACAAAACCCCACTGCGTGAAACGATTCTGCCGGAGCTCTTTGTCGATGTGAGCGTTTTGCAAGATCGCAAAAAGGCGATGCTCGCTTGCCATGTGAGCCAGAAGCAGTGGCTTGATGAAAGCCAGGGACACGATTCGTATCTGGTGACGATGAGCGAACTCGACGCGGAAGTAGGGCGATTATCCGGCGAGCAATACGCCTTCGCGGAGGGGTGGCGACGGCATTTGCACCTGGGCTTTTGCGACGCCGAGGATGACCCCCTACGCACCGCGCTGGTAGCATCAAGTTACCAGCGCCAGGGATAATCAGGCATCATTCCGCAGGCATGGCGTCGATCGACTTGGCAACCAACTCCCCTTTGACACTATCTGCTTCCACCTTCACACGATCACCCAGTGCCAGATCGGTGAGTTTCGCTTCTTGCCCTTTGCGCGTGATTTTGGTCTTGGCCGTGACCATGATGACCTCGCTTTCTCCATCGATCCGATCGAGAATAATGATCCGATCCTTCTCCACCGCGGTGATTTTACCACTATGTGGTTCCGCCGCGTAAGCGATTACGGTACATGTTAGCAGCACAAAAGCGGCTGCCAGTCCGATGGGGTTGAGGCGTTCAAACATGATGTGCACTCCCGAACGAGGACGCGAATCGAATTACTTTTTCTTTAACAAAAGCAGATGTCATGCCACATCTACTTTCTTCAACACAATTGCTGCAAAGAGCCAGCGAGCGTCGACATTAAGGACCAATGCCACGATGTTACTGTGCTAGAAACGTCCATACCGCTCGTTTTGTGGACAATTACGCTCACCGCCCGTGAACTATCCGGAGACGGTCGGCGTCTTACTCTGTGATTGCCGCAATCTTCCCCTTAGTTTCACCTTAAGCGGGGCTTTAGGTGCATTGCCACGCCACTAAACGGCTGGATTCGCCGATAGCGGATGCCGATATTCCTCTAGGAAGATCGAGCCGCTATGCTATGCGGCAACTCCAGGAAGGAGCGGAGCAGATGTTACATCGAATGAGAATAATGCTAGCGACCATGAGTGTTATGGCTGCTAGTTTGGCCATTGCCACGACCGTCTGCGCCGAAACGCCATCGCAATTGGCAAGCCGCTCGTTTGCTTCCTCCCGCATGCTGGCCAACGCCGCCAGCGTACGCGATATTGCTCTGCAATCGGACAACACACTCCACGGTCAGGTGGTGGATAGCGAAGGAATGTCGCAAGCGAACTACGAAGTGTGGATCACGCGCGATGATGGCCCTTCGCTCCATACGCGCACCGATGCGAGCGGTCGCTTCTCCGCCAAGGAATTGGTTCCTGGACAATATCGCATCGAGACGGCAGCGGGGGGCGGGAAGTTTCGCCTTTGGGCCCCCAAGTCCGCCCCCACCGATGCCGCGAGCAACGTCCTGCTCATCGTAACCGTGCGCGTCGCAGGCTAAATCGCTCTTTCAACGCGCGATGCTTCGTCTATTTGAGTTCCTTGATGCGCAGCTTGCGATAGCTCGCCTCGGCGGCGTCGCCACCATGAATCTGCACGGCGATGATTCCTTTGGTCGCGATATCAGCGTCGGCTTCAGTGTAATCGACCGTCTGCACGCCGTTGACCCATAGTTGAATACGCTTCCCTTCGGCGCGAATCACATACTCGTTCCAATCTTCCTTTTTCAGTTTGTCCCCGAGCTTATCATCGCCGGCCAGCACTTTGTTGCGGCGCGATTCGTCATAGAGTTTACCCCACCAGCCTTGCCCCACATCGGCTTGATAACCGCTCACTTCGTGATGGTTGGGAATGCGCTTGGTGCGAAATTGAATGCCGGCATTGCCGGTAGCGGGCACGAGCTTCACTTCCAGCCGTAACTCAAAGTTCTCGTACTCTTTTTTGGTGCAGAGGAATTCGTTCTGCGGAATCTTTTCCTTGAGCGAACCCGCCACAATCGCGCCGTCCTCGACGCGAAACATCTTTTCATTCCCTTCCCAGCCTGCGAGTGTCTTGCCATCGAAGATCGGCGTGAAGCCTTCCTCGTCAGCGGCGTAGAGGGCGAGCGGCGCGACGAAGAGGCAGAGCATGGCGAGCGGTAGGTGCGAAAGTCTCATGGGAAATGGTCTCCTGAAGTTGAAAGTGAGTGCGAGTTCTCGTTATTGTGGCTGCCCGTCAGGCGAGATGCCAGATGTCGCACCGGATTGCAGCGCGGCGTTTTTATCCAGTGGCGGCGCAGCTTTCGCCAGTTGCCGCTCATCTTCCCAGGCGGATTCCGTTAGCAAGCGAAAACCTTGCCAGCGCAGCACACCCAGCGTTGCGACGACAGCGAAGATTTGCCCCGCGTTAAACAGGAACAACCCCATCCAGTTGTCCGACGGCCCCGATCTCCCCATCGCGATACCAATGACCAGCAATTCCATCATCGTGATGAAGATGCAATACGGAATCAACAGACACAGCGAGATGGCAATACCACGCAGTTCGCGTATCGACAGGATCCAGATGGCCGGTAACGTCACGCCCAAGTTCACGACGCTCACGATAGCCAACACGATAAACATCTCCACTGTAAAACGTACTTGCCACCAATCCCCTGGCGGCAAGACCCAGCGCGCGACGCCCAGAATCACCGATAGCAGCCCCATGCCGATCATCAATTGCCGCAAATTGTATTGCCGCGCAGTGCCCGCGAGCGACGCTTCCGCGCGCGGCGGATAGAAGCGATGGCGCCAGATCTTAGCGGCGACCCACAGCGGTAATTGAGCGAGCAAGAGACCTACCAGTAGAATACCGCCCAGCATTATCGCTTCGCCACGCGGGTATCTCCCATGGATCAATCGAATGCCGATCACCAATGCATACCACATTCCCGACACCAACAGCGTGGCCCAAGGCAGGCGCCACGCAATGCCGCCCGGCGCCAAGGCCGCCCATAGCGCGATCAGATTCACTTGCGCCACGCAAATGCCTATCAGCGGCCAAACCAGCGTATCATGTGGTCCGCCTAACATGAACCAAGGCAACACTATGTCCAGCCCCAGGTGGGCGAGAATCAATAAAGCGATCGTGGTCCAGATTCTGGCATTCATGTTCGCCCCTCCTGTCGCATGGTCACGCGCGAGGCAAGCGTCCTGACTAGGTC
>JBGSHH010000367.1:0-6826 GCA_041752355.1 Pirellulaceae bacterium
GATTACTGGGTCTACGTTCCCAAGCAGTACGATGCCGCGCAACCGGCGGCGGTGATGGTGTTCCAGGATGGTGGCTCGTATGTGAACGAGAAGGGACAGTTCCGTACGCCGATCGTGTTCGACAATCTGATTCACCAAGGAGAGATGCCAGTGACGATTGGCATTTTCATCAATCCCGGCGTGATCCCCGCCACTTCGCCGGATGGGAAGCCGCGGCAGAATCGAAGCTATGAATATGATTCGCTCGGCGACTTGTATGCCCGCTTTTTGCTGGAGGAAATGCTGCCTGAAGTGGCGAAGAAATACAACTTGACGAAAGACCCCGAACAGCGCGCCATCGGCGGCATTAGCTCAGGCGGCATCTGTGCTTGGACAGTCGCTTGGGAGCGGCCGAATGAGTTTCGTAAAGTGCTGAGCCACGTCGGCAGCTTTACCAACATTCGCGGCGGGCACGTCTATCCGGCGCTCATTCGCAAGACCGAAACCAAACCGATCAAGGTTTTTCTCCAAGACGGCGAAAAGGACCTCGACAACTTGCACGGGCATTGGCCGCTCGCCAATCAACAAATGGCCGCAGCGCTGAAGTTCGCCAAGTACGAGCACCAATTCGTGATGGGAACCGGCGGCCACAACGGCAACCACGGTGGCGCGATCCTGCCGGAATCGCTCAAGTGGCTGTGGAAGAAGTAGTGAAGGGACCCGTTGCGTCGAAGTTGATTCTAAATTCCTCGAGATATTCAGCATGCGATACTTATTAGCGTTGGTTGGTTTTTGTTTGGCGTCGGCGGCCGTAGCGCAGGATATGCCGCTGTCGCAAGTGTTGATCGATGGCGAAGGTTGGCAGTTGGTGAGCGAAGGTCACCAATTCACGGAAGGGCCGGCGTGCGATCAGAACGGCAATGTCTACTTTGTCGATATTCCCAAGAGCCAGATCTTCAAGATCAACGCCAGCGACGGCAAGGTGGCGTTGTGGGCCGAGAGCGTTGACAAGATCAGCGGGCTGATGTTCGGCAGCGATGGCCGGTTGTATGGCGCGCAAGGGGGCAGCAAGCAGATCGTGGCGATCGAAATCAATGCCGACGGCTCGCCAGGCAGGCAAACGCCTTTAGTGAAAGACGTGGAGTCGAACGACCTGGTGGTGAGCCGCAAAAACGAAGTCTATTGGACGGATTTCGGTGGCAAGCAAGTCTGGTTCGCCGACGCCGCAGGCAACAAACGCGTGGTCGATACCGGCATCGAACGCCCCAACGGTGTGATTCTCTGGCCCGATCAGCAAACGCTGGTGGTGGCCGACAATGCGGGACCAAACTTGTGGACCTTTCGTATCGAGGCCGATGGCAGCCTCACGAACAAAGCGCCTTATTACACCATGCGGATGGTCGAAGGCAAACGCGATAGCGGCGGCGATGGTATGACGGTGGATAGGGCTGGGCGGCTCTATGTTTGTTCGCACGCAGGTTTGCAGGTTTACGATCCGACCGGGCGAATGAGCGGTGTGATTCTCAAGCCACAAGACAAGTTCCTGGCCAATGTCTGCTTTGGTGGCCCGAAGTTCGATACGCTGTACGTAACCTGTAGCGACAAGGTGTATAAGCGACTGACTAAGGCCGAAGGGGTGCGGTATTTCGAGCCAACCAGCGTTCCCAAACAGCAAGGCGAGTAGCACATCATGCTGACACGAGTTCTCGAACCCGAGGTGATGGATACGCCCGATGACGCGCGCGATTACGACGAGATGGATCATCGCGCCGTCAATCAGCTGTTCGTGAGCGATTTACTCGCCTTCGCGGCACAGGCGAACCCTGAGCAACTTCACGGCGACATGCTCGACCTGGGCACCGGCACGGCGCAGATTCCCATCGAGTTCTGTAGGCAGTGCGCCACGGGTCGCATCATGGCGGTCGATGCCGCGATCGAAATGCTGGAGATCGCCCGCTATAACATCGAGATCGCCAGTCAAACGCAGCGGATTCAACTCTCCCACATCGATGCCAAGCGATTGCCTTATCCCAATGGCATGTTCGCGGTAGTGATGTCCAACAGCATCGTGCATCACATTCCCGAGCCGGCGAGCGTGTTAGCCGAAGCGGTCCGCGTGTTAGCGCCCGGCGGCATTATCTTCTTTCGCGATTTGCTCCGCCCTGATTGCGAGGCGGGCGTGCAGCACCTGGTGAATACGTATGCCGGCGAGTGCAACACTCACCAGCGTGCACTGTTCGATGCTTCGCTGCGCGCGGCCCTCTCGCTGGAAGAAGTGCAAATGCTCGTGCAGGGTCTTGGCTACGCTACTGATAGCGTGAGCGCCACAAGCGATCGGCATTGGACGTGGAGCGCCGTGAATAAGGCGTAAGATCGGGTTTTCGGAATTTCGGGTTTTCGACTTTTTGCCTTTCGCGAACGACTTCGATTATTCCATATATTCGCGAAAGTCCGCGAGGTGTTCATCATCATCGATGTAGTCCACCACCATCCCTGTGCACAATCCAGCACCGCGACCAAACTTGGGCGTCCCTCCATCCACGATCTTGCTTACCTCCGCCACGGGCCGATTATTCTCCGTGATGATGAGATGATCGTCGGGCCCTAAGGCGGAAATCAGATCTTTCAGGCTGGCTTGCGCTTCGGCGAGCGTGACGGTGACGGACATGGCAAAATCTCCCGGAGGTATCACTCCATTATATCAAGCTTCAAATCGTCCTTGAACGCTTTTATTTCCGCAGCACGGTATTGCCGCTAACTCTGCGTACCAGTTTGCGCATTTCCAACACGCTGATGGTCGAGAGCACGCGATGGGTCGGCAGGCCACAGTTGGCGACAACGGTGTCGATGCTGGTGGGGTCTTTGCCGATGGCCTGCAGCACTTGCGTCTCTTGCTCGTTGAGCTGGAGCTCCGCCGGATGATGAATCTCCCCTTGACCATCGGAGCGCGGCACGGCGGCGGGGAGCGGACCGAGTTCCTCCAATACGTCGTCCACGCTCTCCACCAATTTCGCGCCGTCGCGAATCAATCGATGGCAACCTTTGGACATGCGACTATCCACACGCCCCGGCACCGCAAAGACATCGCGGCCTTGCTCCATCGCGTGCCGCGCGGAGATGAGCGCGCCGGAGCGATCGGCTGCTTCGACAACAATCACCCCAAGCGACATGCCGGTCACAATACGATTGCGCTGCGGAAAGGAGTGTGCGGTCGGGGGACTTTGCGGTGGATGTTCGCTAATGATGGCACCGCTTTGAATCACACGCTCCGCTAGCGCTTCATGCTCGGGCGGATAAATGTTCAACACGCCGCTTCCCAACACGCCGATCGTGCGCCCGCCCGCTTTCAATGCAGCGTCATGCGCGACGCCATCGATGCCGCGCGCCAGGCCGCTGATGATCGTCAAGCCTGCGCGCGACAGGCCCGCTGCCAGACGTTCGGCCTGATCCTTGCCGTAAGGAGTGGCGTGCCGCGTGCCGACGATGGCAATTGCCAGATTATCGTGCGGCGCAAGCTCGCCACGCACAAACAACACGCCTGGCGGATCATGAATCTCGAGCAATTCGCGCGGATACAGCGGATTCGATTGCGCGATCAATTGCACGCCAAACTGTTGACACAAGGCCAGTTGCTTTTCAGGCGCATCGCTGTTGGCTAGCGCGCGAATGGCGGCCGCCACTTTGGTGCCGACCCCTTCCACCTCGCGCAACTCTTGCTGGGTGGCGGTGAAGACGCTAGTGGCCGAAACAAATCGTTCGATCAAGCGTTGGCGAATGAGCGGACCAACGCCATGCACGAGCGTTAAGCGAAGTTCCGCCAACAACTCGGCGTCGGCAACGTCAGGTGCGGGAAGGAGCGACAAGACACGACCCTCGTGCAGGCATCGTTACCCAGTGGCCGAAAATACTCATCGCTCCGTGACGGAATCTTGCTACCCCTCTTCGATCTCCGGCATCTTGCCGACCAGCATTGCCAGGCGAACTAGTTCCGCGAGCGATTCCACTTGCATCTTTTTCAGCACGTTGGCACGGCGCAGCTCGACCGTGCGCAAGCCGATATCGAGTTCCGCCGCGATCCGTTTATTGGGCATGCCGCGGAGCATCTTCATCATCACGCCGGTTTCGTCGTCGCTCAGTTCCTGGAATCGCGACTCGATGACCGCCTTACGCTGCTGATCGGTGCGTGCCCGCTCGTCCTCCGCCAGGGCGGCTTGGATATTCTGCCACAGATCGAGGTCTTGAAACGGCTTCTCCAGGAACGTCACCGCGCCCGCCTTCATCGCTTGCACCGCCAGCGGTACTTCGGCGAAGCCTGTCACGACGATCACGGGCAAGCGAATGCCGCGCTCGTTCAAGCGTTGCATCAGTTCCAATCCGGTCAGGCCGGGAAGCTTGACGTCCACCACTGCGCATCCCGCAGGCGTGCCATGGCTATCGAGATAGACCAGGAATTCGTCGGCCGAGGCAAACACCTCCGCCGCCAACCCTTTGCTTTTCGCCAGGGCGGCTAAGTAATTTCGAATTCCCGGGTCGTCGTCGATGACGTACACCGAGGGTTGATTGCTCATACTTCACCTGCGTACGAGAAATGTGGCGAGAACCCTCATTCCCCAACCACGACTCTGTTAATTTTAGCGTCCGTGCGAAAGTGTCGCACTAATATTTTGTCAATCCTCTTGTGGGTATCAGTCTATTCTTTTGCGGGAAGTTGTCCAGAAAAATTCTTTCTTACCACCCTTCCAAGCCATCATCCTGACATTCTACCCCTCCAACAAGTGAACAAAAGACTGCTAAAGCGGCGATTGAGCTTACGGCCGCAACGCCTTTCTGACTTGCTGGGGATCGACTCCGCCCACCAATTCCACGTGTCCCACCCGCGTCGGCAGGACAAATCGCAAACGTCCATGCTCCACTTTTTTATCGCGCTGCATAGCTGCCAGCAGGGCGTCCTCCGGTAGACTCTCTGGCACTTTGACCGGCAAATGGAGTCTTCGCAGCAAGTTGTCTTGTCGCTCGACAAGTTCACTATCGATCCGACCCAAAGCCAGCGCCAATCGAGCCGCGCATGGCATGCCAATCGAGACAGCTTCGCCGTGCAGTAATTCGCCATAGCCCGCCACCGCTTCCAACGCATGGGCGTAGGTATGTCCGTAATTAAGCACCGCTCGCAAACCGGTTTCTTCGCGTTCGTCCTGTTCGACGACGGTCGCCTTCAACTGGCAACTGCGTGCGATGATATGGCGCAGTACAGCGGGATCGCGGGCGAGGATGTCGTCAGCATGGTCTTCCAAATAGGCGAAAAACTCAGCATCCAAAATCACGCCATACTTAACAATTTCCGCCAGACCAGAGAGGTATTCCCGTTCCGGCAGTGTGTTCAAGGCCGCCGTATCGATCAATACGCCGGCAGGCTGCCAAAAAGCGCCCACCATGTTCTTGGC
This sequence comes from Pirellulaceae bacterium, assembly GCA_041752355.1. Lineage (GTDB taxonomy): Bacteria > Planctomycetota > Planctomycetia > Pirellulales > Pirellulaceae > JAEZGD01. The sequence goes on from JBGSHH010000367.1 coordinate 5,421, forward strand.
GGTTGGCAGATTGACACCGACTTTGCCGCCGACGCTGCTATCGACATCGGCCAGGAGCGTGGTCGGCACCTGCAGGAACGACAGGCCCCGCGCAAACGAGGCCGCAATATAGCCTGCCAAATCGCCGATGACGCCCCCACCGACCGCCACGATCCAGGTTTTGCGATCGGCACCGGCGTCGAGTACTTCCTGCCACAACTGATTGGCCACCGCGATCGACTTGCTTTCTTCGCCGGCTGGCACCACCAGAATATCCACATCGACACCAGCATCGGCCAAGCTGGCTGCGACATTCTGTGCGTGGTTGTGGCTGACATTGTCGTCCGTGATGACGATGGCTTGCGTGATTTGGCCACGCGCAAGAGCGAAACTTCCCGCCTGAGCCAGCAAGTTCTCGCCAATCAAAATGTCGTAACTCCGCTCGCGCAATTGCACGCGAACGGTCGTCGTCGAATCAGGCACAGAAAGCTGCCCCTTTCCATGGCTTGCGGGACTTTGACCAGTCACTTCGTCTTCGGTTGGTATTGGCCCGCGTTACACCACTGCGCCCAGCCGCTCCAAATCAGCCGCGGTAACGGTGATGGTGCGACAAAAACCGGTGTGCACGCGAACATATTCAAGATGGGCGCACGCGTCGGGATGCTCATGCAATGCCGCCTCCAGCTTGCGTTTATCGATAGCGCTGAGGTGATCGTGCTCGGCCGACCAGATCGTATTCGTTTCCATCACCAAAGCTTCGCGGTAAGGATCGAAGGTGTCGGCCATAGCGCGTGGCTCCTGACGCGTAACGTGGGGTTGAGGTAGGATTCAAGGTGGGAATCTAGGGATGTCAGAATATATCAACTAAAAGCCTCGTGGTTAAGGTGCCTCCTGGATCGATGTTGCGACGGCGGGAAAATGTTTGATCGTTCAAAACTACTTATCGGAGGAATCATCCTAATCGCCCTGGCGATGGCCGGGTTTGGCGTGGCCTATCGCTACGCCTATGGACGTAAAGCGTTGCAGTTGTGGGGGCCGGAACATGCGGCGCGGATCAAAAATGCCGAATCGGTACGCTGGTTGAGGCTGGTCGCCCAAACGGAGGCAGCACACGAAGGCGAAGTGATTACCGATTCCCAAGGTCGCGTCTGGCAGATCGAGAAACAAGGGGAGATTGGTCAGGTGGCCGACTTGATTCACATTCGCCGTGTCTTTGTACAGGATGTGTATTTCGACTGGCGAGCGACCAAGCATCCCCCCGTTGATTGGACCTACGCCTTGCAGTTCCGCGACGATGGTGGTACCTCCACGATGCTGCTGGCTACCGATGGCACGGAGATTAGTCTAGCGGAGGCCAAGCTCCAGGCGTCGATTCTGCCATCGATTCATCGCTCGGTCCGCAAGTTTATTGACCGATTCGCACCGCC
>JBGSHH010000368.1:0-3837 GCA_041752355.1 Pirellulaceae bacterium
AAACCGAAGTGCGACTCACCGGCCTGCCCGATAAAGGAGTCTTCGAGAGCACCAACGCGAACGATGAGCTCCAAACTTCGCTCGGCACCGACGGCGCGCTGAACATTCAGTGGCGGCCGAAAGTCGCCGAAGGGATGGTCGATCAAAGTCTCACGGCGCAGAGCATTGGCGTGATCGACGTGCGCGAGGACGCGCTGCGCATGGCCTGGCGGACCAAACTCGATTTTGGACGCGGCACGCGCGAGACGTTCCGGTTGAGCGTGCCGGCGGACTATCTCGTGGAACATGTCAGCGGTGAGAACATTCGCGGCTGGCAAGTGAAAGCGGAGAACGGTCGGCAAATGATCGATGTCACGCTGCTCAAGGCGGCAGTCGCCACGGAAACAATCACCGTGCAGATCTCCAAACGCGGGCTGATTGGTCAAGGCGAACTGACCAGCTTCGCCGCGCCCGATGTACAGGTCGAATCGGCCGCGTTGCATCAAGGCGAGATCACCATTCGCCGCAGTCGTCGGCTGGATGTTCGTAGCATCACCGTCACCGATCTCTCTCGCGCCGATGCCGATGGCCAAACCGCCGTCGTCGAGCAACTGACCGACGCCACCGATGCCGCCGCTATCGAACTCACGCCTTTTCAATCTTATCGCTTTGTGCGCGAAGGCTATCAACTCGTCCTCTCGGCTGGCAAACTGCCCCAGCAAACCACGGCGGTCGTGCGGATGATCGTGCGCGCCGAAGAGCGGGGCGATTCGCTCGATGCCTTGATCGAATACAACGTGCAAGGAGAACCGCTGTTTCGTGCGCGAATGTTCGTGCCTGGCGGCTTGGAAATCGATCGCCTGGTCGCGGTCGATGCCACCGGCGCGGAAGCGACCATCGACTGGGCCGTCACGAGTGTTGACGTCGCGGGCCAGCAACGCAAACTATTGACCGTATACCTGCCAGCGGGGCAGCAACAACGCTTTAAGCTACAACTGCTCGGCCGATTGGGCAAACGCGCGAAGCCGTCGGAATTGGGCGCGCCGCGATTGGAAGTCCTTGATGTCCAGCGGCAAGAAGGCGAGATCGTGATCGCTCCCGATCGCGATATGGACGTCGAAGCGACGAATTTGCAGGGTCTGGAACGCATTCCCGGCATGGAGGTCGTGAGTTGGCTGAATGATCAGCAACGCCCTTTAGCGAAGCTCGCGCTACGTTTTCGGGCGAGCGACTATTCTGCCTTGCTCGTCTTCACGCCGCGTACCCCGCGGATCAGGGCGACGATGCTTACCAACGTGAAAGTCACGCCGCAAGAGATTCAAGAGACGTTGTTTTTTCGCTTCTTTGTGGAAGATGCAGGCGTGCGCGAGCTAGCGGTGTTGGTGCCCAAGTCGTTCGAGAAGGCCCGCTTGCCGGAAGCGTTGATCGAAAGTCGGCGCGTGTTGCAAAAAATCGTGGAGCCGGTGCTAAATGCCGACAATCAACCGCGCACCGATGTGGTGCGGATTCGTTTTGTGTTGCCGGAGTATGTCGATGGGCGTATCGATTTGGGACTAACGCGCGATCGGATGCTGACGGACGATGCGCAGCCTGTGCCCATCCCCGATATTGCGCAAGGTCGTTTGGAAGAGCGGTTGATCGTGCTGGAAAATGTCGGCCGGGATGAAGTGGTGACGGAAGCTTCGCCGGGCTTGGAAGCGCTCAGCGCAGGTCAACAAGCGTGGAGCAATGTCCGGGAAATCTTGGGCGTCGATAGTAAAATCACGCAGGCGTATCTAATCTCGCCTTCCGCTACCGCGCCGAAGCTGTCGTTTAAGACCGAGATTCGCCAGCGCGCACAGCAGAGCCAAGCGTCGATTGGCCTGGCCGAACATTTGTTGATCGTCGATGAGTTCGGTGCGTATCGCGGACGTGTGGAATTGAAGGTCACCAACGAGACAGAACAATTCCTGGAAGTGCAACTTCCCGATGGCGCTCGTCTATGGACGGCGATCGTCGCTGGCGAACCAGTGAAGCCGGTCGAGCCAACCGCTGCGCAAGCCGGCGTGGTGCGCATTCCGCTGATTAAGACGGCAGTGGGAGAAGGGGACTATGCCGTGATCCTCAAGTACGGCGGACGATTCGAGCAAGTGCGCGATTTGCGACAAGTCGATTTTCCGTTGATCAAAGTCGTCGGCCCTGGCAATCTTAGCGTGGAACAAAGCCACGTGCGGCTTATGCTGCCGAAGTCGTTTTATTGGAACTGGGTCGAGTTCGGCGGCACATTGCGACAGGTCACAAATCAAAGCACATTCGCTGAGGAAATCAGCGCCTACTACAACAAGCAAATCATAGCTTGTCAGAATCTGCTCAAATCGGCGGACGACTACACGAGTGTGCGCGTGATGAGCAACTTGAAGAAAATCGAACTGGATCTCCAGCGCCAGCAAGCCAACCTGGGCGACTTCGATTCGTCGTTCAACCGCGATAATGAAAAGCTACTGGCCGAAGTGCAACAGGAAGCAGCGCAGCAGCAGTTGGAACTACACATCGAAACTCGCGACAATCGCGGACGCTTGAATAGTCTCTGGTCGAAGCAACAGCAAGGGCGGACCAAGAACAATGCTGCCAATCTCGGCAGCAATTTTGACGGGCCACAAAATGGTCCGGTCGCGCCGACTGCGTCCAAGTCGTTCAATTCCGCCTGGTTTGAACAGAACGCACTGGGATCGAAACAACTCGCGCAGCCCGGCAAGCCAGGAGGCGATCCCGCCTTGTTGCCGCCGCAAGAAGAGACCGCGAACTCGCGCGTGGCGGTGGGCAAGAAGAGCAAGTACGCGGGACAGGGTTTGCTCGAACAAGCTCAATCGCAGGCGACGGATGTTGATGCTGCCGCCGTCCAAGTGGAATTGAGCGACTTTGGTCGCATGAGTGGCGGGCAGGCAGCGGAAAGCAAAACCCAAGACGAGACGACTCGAGCCAAAGGCGACTTGCAGCGGTACGGCGATCGGCTCGAACAACAAAACAGACAGCAGCAATTCGCATTGCCGTCCGCTCAGCGCTTGGGCTCCGGCAGTGGTGGCGTACCGAGCGGCGGGGAACAGTTTGGCCAGGCCCTTGTGGATCGGCCAGCAATACGCTCTCTCAATGTCGGCGGAGTTCTTTTCGATTCCGCCGTACCGACCGGCCTCGCTAGTTTGGATATCGAGTTGCCGGTCGATGCGGATCGCTACGACGAATACCTCTTCACCACTCCGCGCGGCGATTTGACGATCACTTCGCGGCCCCTGTCGCATTCGCTCGCCACGCGTTTGCTCGGTTTCGCCTGGCTAGTTGGCGGCGCAGCGCTCGCATGGGTGGTCACACGCCGACCAGTTGTGAACTTCATCGTGAGGTGTTTCCGTTCTCTGCTAGTTGGCGTGTTCTTGATCGTACTGGGAGTGACGCTGTTGCTGTTTCTGCCCTGGTTGGGCATGTTGTTGTTCTTGCTAGGCGTCGTTTCGCTGGCGTATGGAATCGCCACTCGCGCAGCAGCACGAACATAAAGAACGTTCAATGGTCATGGAACAGGCGTGGCGCGAAGTCGTGCAGCGCGCGACGCCAGGTTTGCCATTCATGGGCTGTGCCAGGCGACTCGACATAGACATGTTTGATGCCAGCGCGCTCCAGGGCGTCGTGCATCGATCGTACCGATTTCATGATGCGCTCTTCGCCTATGCCCGCACCAATCCAGAAGAGCCGTACGCGGCGATTGAATTCGTCCGGTTTTTGAAACGCGCCGTGGTACGAGGTTTGCGCGTCGAAGTCGCGACTAGGTCCGCTAAAGCCGCCGATGTAAGCGAAAGTATCCAGATGGGTTAGCGTGATTTGCAACGTTTG
>JBGSHH010000369.1:0-7146 GCA_041752355.1 Pirellulaceae bacterium
CACCGCAGTTCGCGCCCAAGGCGAAGCGGGTGATCTTTTTGTTCGCCACCGGCGGCGTGTCGCATATCGACACGTTCGATCCCAAGTCGTCGGCCAATGGTCGCGATGGCAAAGGCAAAGACAAACTGATGGGAAGCGTCTTTCCTTACAGTGCCAATCCGCGCTGTGGGACGGAAGTCAGCGATTTATTTCCGCACCTGCGCGAGTCAATGGATGATATTTGCGTGATTCGTTCGATGAAGTCGGCCCACTTCGATCATTCCGAAGCGGCGCTGGGGATGCACACCGGCTCCGCCACGTTCGCGCGACCTAGCATGGGCTCGTGGGTAAGCTATGGTCTGGGAACGTTCAATCAGAATATGCCTTCGTTCATTGTCATCGCGCCGTATTTGCCCTACGGGGGCACGCAGGTCTACGCCAGCGATTTTCTGCCTGCGTATCATCAAGGGACGCGCGTGATTCCTGGCGAGTCGCCGATCGAGAACCTGACGCCGCGCACCAAGCAGCGCGATCTGCAGCAACTCGAACTCGGCCTGCTCGACACTTTCAATCAGCAGCACTTGCAGACCCGTCAGCAAGACGCCGATCTGGCCGCGCGGATCAAGTCGTTCGAAACCGCCTTCGAGATGCAAACGGCGGGGCCGGAAGCGTTCGATGTTGATAAAGAAAATGACGCCATGCACGAGCTCTACGGGCTCAAACGCGGCGAGACCAAGAGTTTCGCCTGGCAGTGTTTGGTGGCCAGACGCCTGGCGGAGCGCGGCGTGCGGTTTATCGAGTTGATTGATACCGGCTCGCGCCCCAACTGGGATGCGCATGGCGAGATGAAGGAGCATGTGCCACTGGCCAAAGCGGTCGATCAACCTATCGCGGCGCTCATCAAGGACTTGAAGCAGCGCGGCATGTTGGACGAGACGCTTATCGTCTGGGGAACGGAGTTCGGTCGCACGCCCGCCAAAGAGGGGGGCAATGGGCGCGGGCACCACGGCGAGTGCTTCTCCATTTGGCTGGCTGGCGGTGGGATTAAGGGGGGCATCGTTCACGGCGCGACCGATGATATCGGGCGGAGCATCGTTCGCGACAAAGTCGATGTTCACGATCTGCATGCCACCATGCTGCACTTACTCGGCATGGATCACACCAAACTCACCTATCGCCACGCTGGTCGCGATTTCCGCTTGACCGATGTTCACGGCAAAGTGGTGAAGGAAATTTTGGCCTAATTGGGGTAGGCCTCTTGCCTGCCTTGTATTTGACCCTGGCTTACCTAAGCCGTCTCGGTGCGTTCCATCAAGCCCACGCTCGCGGCATAGCGAGTCAGCGAAGAAGCCTTCGTCAAAATGGGTAGTCTTCTCCCGCCGTGTCTTCGCGACGGGCTAATTCTGTGGCCGAAACGGGCGAATTTCGGAAATATTTTGGGTTTCCGAACTGGACACACCCTTCGATGGGAAAAAGTGCCCTGCCTAATAAATAGGCATTTCTCTCGTGCCCAACTTTTCAGCACGCGTGCTATGAATGCAGCGACAGCAAGCTATCGTCCTAAGTGCAAGCATTGCAAGCACTTCCAAGCTGGCCTTGACTCGATAGCAAGGATTGGAGATAAACCGCGGCCATACGGGTCGCGTAGGAAGCTAGACCCGACCTTTATTCGATCCGCAAGGAGGAAGAGAACACATGGAAGTCATGCAAGAAGCCCCCGTGATCATTTCGATGAACTCGGACCGTAAGCAGGAAGTTTTCCGCGTCGCTAGCGAACTGTTCAACCAAGGCCCCGATTGGGTGACCTTCTTCCGCGAGGTCCTCGGCGTCGAGGGCATCGTGAAGAAGATGTTCCAAACGCCCGATGACATGGTCACGTTTGAAGCTTCCGCCGAGTACGCGGAAATTCAGCAAATGTTGGCCAAGTTGCGCGAGAAGAGCGTAGGCGATGATGACGGTCGCGAACCGACCCGCGTCATCACTGTCCGCATGCCCAAGAGCCTGCACGAGTCGCTACGCCAGGAAGCCCACAGCCGCCGCACGAGCATGAACAAGCTCTGCATCAGCAAGCTGTTGCAAGTGATCGCCGAAGAACTGATTCCAGTGGATTGAGCCGGGCGTTAGCTCGCGATTCTCGATTCACTTATCGCCCGCGGTTGGCCGCCGCGGGCTTTTGGTTTTCTTGGCATGCGCATTAAAAAGCCGCAGAGGGTATCTCCGCGGCAAAGTTGATTGTATCGATTGCTAAGCGAAGCCTTACTCAGGCTTGGCTTCGTCCACGGCCTTGTTGGCTTCGTCTACGGCTTTGTCGGCAGCATCAACAGCCTTATCCGCGGCGTCCACGGCCTTATCTGCAGCCTTATCAGCGGCATCCGCGGTGGTTTTGTCTACGCTTTCCTTGGCATCGTCAGTGGCTTCGTTGATGGCCTTCTTGCCTTCATCGACAGCTTCGCCGATGGCTTCCTTGCCTTCTTCGACAGCTTCGCCAGCAGCCTTGGCGGCGTCAGAGCCAGCGGATTGGGCGGCGTCGACCGCCTTGTCGGCGGCTTCCTTGGCGGCCTTGGCCGCGTCTTCCGTCTTCTTTTGGGTCGTTTCCGAGCCACAACCAACAATCGAGAAGCCCATTACGGCAACCAAAGCCAAAGCAAATAACTTACGCATGATCTCACTCCTTGGTACAGATTGGCCAGTTTTCTGGCGAACTCAGGTGGGTTTGCCCGCATGATTTCGACGGGCCACTACCCACTAGGAACCGGCGAAGGGGACGGCTATTCCCGACGCGGCCAAAAAAACTAGAAAAATCCAAGCCACTGACAAGTGCGAGTTCAACTGAACCTGGGGCGAACTGTGGTGTCTTCCTGGTGGCTGCGATTGGAAACAAACGGCCCAAGGGGAAGTTTTGCCAAACCTTTACACCCCCAGGGGCATCTAGTGTTTTCCCATCGCTGGCCATTAGTGCAATTCTATCGAACCTGGGGTTAGTGACGCTTTGAATGTGACTGAGACGTTTCCGTAGGTGGCAATCGTTAGCCGGGTGCCATACGATAGGGAACAGGCTTGTGCAAGTTCAACGTCTGAAGCAGCACAAGCGAAGCGCTTGGGGAGGTGATGCATGGTTTCCGCGGTTTTGCAGCGACCGACGCTCATCCTAAACCGCCATTGGCAGCCGGTGAATGTGGCGACGGTCGCCCGTTCGCTGGTGATGGTCTGGAATGACGCGGCGCGGTTCGTCGATCCCGACGATTACCAGTTGTATAGCTGGGCCGATTGGTCGCTCTTGAAACCGGCCGACGACGAGCCATTCATCCAGGCGGTGAAGCTGCGCTTGCGCGTGCCGGAGGTTGTCGCGCTGAACACGTTCGATCGACTGCCGGAAGCGTCCGTCAGCTTCAGCCGCCGTAACATTTTCAAGCGCGATCGATACACTTGCCAGTATTGCGGTTCGCAGCCCGGTAGCGAGGAACTCTCCATCGATCACGTCGTGCCCCGTTCGCACGGCGGTGCTTCGACGTGGGACAACTGCGTCCTGGCGTGCATCACCTGCAATAAGAACAAGGCCGACCGCACGCCCGATCAGGCGCACATGAAACTGCGCACCACGCCGGTTCGTCCCGCGTGGCGTCCGCTCTATGCCGAGCATCATATGCGGGTGAAGAGCTGGCGTAAGTTTCTCAGTGAAGCTTACTGGGATGTGCAGCTGGAAGAGGAATAGCAGTGAGCGCTGAGGATTGTCTTTTCGAACTCCGCGCGGAATCGGTTTCCGCGCGGAGTTTTTTGCTTCTTGTCCAACAACCAGGGAGATGTTGATGAACTCGCGATGGAAGATCATCACAGTCGTGCTGGCGGTTGTGGCGGGAATGTTCGTGCTTTCTCTGGTCATGCGGGCAATCTCGGGTCCTCCGGATCCGCTTGTGTCGGCGATTGCGATGGAGAACGAGGACAAACTGCGGCAGTTAATCGCGGATGGTCACGACCTGAATGCCATCCTCCCCAATGGAGAAACGCCGTTGCATGTTGCCTGTCGCCTGGCGAAAGTCGATTCGGTCAAGATGCTACTAGAACTTAATGCCGATCCGGCAGGCAAGAACATGGTAGGCCGCTCGCCCTGGGAAGAGATGTGGCAGCGCATGGAGGATCGAGAATTCACCACACTGCAAAGTCGCGTCCTCGCCGCGCTCGTGGCGGCCGGCTATCGGCCGACAACACCATCTGGGCCGGAGAATCAAAGCCTGTTGCATCTGGTCGCGGCTCAAACGCGCAGCGCCGAACTCATCGAATTGCTAGTCGAAGAGCAAGCTCATTCGCTCACCGCCGTGGACAATTTTGGCTGGACGCCGCTGCATGCCGCTGCGCATGGTCGCAATTACGAAGGCTGTCAGGCGTTGGCGGAACTGGGCGCCGATGTGAACGCTGAAACAACGAAGACCAAGGAGAATGAAGCGGTCAAAGCCTACCTCGAGTACGAACATGAGAACATCGGTGTGGACGATGGCAACGTCCGCTCGCAAGCTCGTGAGTACGCTAAGAGATTTCCTGGGGACTTGAACAAAAGCTACTATTTCTACCAAGTCGGTAGTCGCCCGATTGATTTGGCACCGCGCAAACTTAAGCGACTGGAGAAGAATGTCCGCAAGCTACTCGACAGCTACGGCGCTAAGCCCAGTGAGCATGTCGAGAATACGCATATTGATGATTCCTACCAACGTGCGCAGTAAGACGGACGATCACGGCACCACACCAACTCGCCAGCATTCGCCCCGTGCCGCATGTTCCAGCGCCGCTTGTGCCTCGGCGAGCGGATACCAAGCGCTCACTAAGTCCGCGAAGGGATAGCCGCGCGCGACAGCAAGAAACGATATCGCCTGAGCCAAATGGCGGGGCGCGTAGTTGTGTATGCCACGCAGCGTCCATTGATTGCGTACCAACTGTTCTGGGAGGAGCGACAAGGCGGGCGTCGGAAAGACCGCCCCAACTTCCACCAGCGTCCCGCCGATGCGCAACATAGCCAGGCCGAGTTCGATCGCGGGAGTCGCGCCGGTAAGTTCCAGCACGATATCGACACCGTGACCTTCGGTATGTTGGGTTATATGCCCACCGAGTTCGTCGGGCGAGCATGCGATGGACGCATTGAATCGCTGCGCCAACTCGCGCCGAGGAGGTTGCAACTCACAGCAGATGATCTGGCCAGCGTCGTGCAGGCCGGCCATGGCGCATGCAGTGATCCCCAGCATGCCAGCCCCCATGATGACCACTTTTCGACCACTCATCACGCCCGCCGCTTCGATGGCCGCCGCGACGGTAGCGGTCGCGCAATTCGCGGGGCAAGCGACGGCGTCAGGCAAGTCGTCGGGAATACGAAAGATAGCGGTACCTGGCACCAAAACACACACATCGGCCAGGCCACCATGCCAGATGCTATCTTTCGTCACTATTTGATGGCCGTATTTGTGTCCGCGTAGGCACTTCTGCGGCACATCGTGACGACAGTAAAAGCAATCGCCACAGCTAGCGACAATCGCCCAGGTCACACGGTCGCCGATCGCTAAGGGTTGGCCGAGGTGATCGACCCGCGAAGCACCCAAACCAAATTCCGCAATGCGTCCCAGAATCTCATGCCCCAAAACTGTCGGCGTAGAAACTTTTCGTTTGCCGCCGAAGGAATGCACATCGCTACCGCATAGCGTGCAAGCAATGACATCCACTAGTACTTCGCCTGGACCTGCAACGGGTCTGGACAAGGTGAACATTTCCAGCGGCGAGGAGGGATCGACGAAGATGGCAGCGCGGGCGGTGCGATCCATAGCGAACTAATTCTGATCGGGCAGGGGAACGGGAGTCGGCACAACAGTCACCGAGAAACTCCGTTGACGAAAATACTGCCAGCAGCCCGCCAACGCAACTAGCGAGATCAGCACAATCACCATGCTGGAGGTAAGGAAGAAGCCGAGAAAACCCTGGCGGTTGCCCACGGCATTCTTTCCCAGCATCACCGCGACATAGCCGAGATAGCCAAACGCGTCGGCCACGTACAGCAAGTAGCCGATGTTGCCACGATCGCGCGTCATCGCGATCAATCGTTCAAACACGGTCGTATGTACCGCCACGTAAGGCAAATACAATCCAAGACCAATCAACACCATAAACAACATGCCTGAGCCAACTCCGTAAGCTTGCAGACCCAGTGCCAGACCGACCAATACCAAACCGCTTGCGGAAACGAGCAACGACATCATAAAGGCTTTGCGATTATCAATGACCATAACACTCATGCCATTGATCAATACGACGCCGAGCGCCACGAATAACTCCGAGCGTACAAAGACTGAAGGTTGTCCCGAGTAGCCGAGTCCTTGCCAAATCTCGAGCGCGAAATCAGCGCGCAAGCTACGCAGCACCGTGACCAGCAAGTAAACCAGCACCAACAGTCCCAATCCCACGCCATAACGCGCGAAGAACTGGCGTCGCTCGCCGCCATTCATCGGTACCCGTTCGCAACGCGCCTGCACATCGTGGGTCGATGGCGGCGGAATCACGCTGAGCATCCACACAAATAATAGAAGGGGCAAGATAAACAATGTCCCTGCGGCGGCCGGCATGGCGTATTGCGAGATATCGAAACTCAGTAGATACGCACCGACCGATTTCGTCGCGCCGTCGGCCAAGATAAAGCTTGCGCAGAGTCCTGCGGACAGTGCTTCCGTCAAGCAGCGTCCTTCCAAGAAGCCCAGCACCAGACCAAACACCATTCCCAACGTGAGCCCATTGATAAATAGGGCCGCGGCGTTGTAGGGAGGCGGAATCACGGCGAACAGCAGCAACGCGAGATAGGCGATGCCAATCAGCAACAGAATGCCGGCGGCCCGCCAACGTGGCGTCATTTCCGCGATGACTTTGATGCCGATGAATTTGGAGGTTGCGTAGCCGAGAACTTGCGTCACGACCAGGACCGTCTTGAAGTCACATCCCCACAACGTTATCTCGGTATAGCCTGCGGCGGTGAATGGCTTGCGAAACGCATACATGCAGAAGTACGCGCCAAAGGCGGCGGTGACCGCCCACATTGCGGAAGCGGTCGGCGACTTGGATACTTGCAGTGGCTCGTTCACCCACGATATTCCCAGGCGGTCTGGTCGTCTGAATGCGCTTTACTATACTAACCACCGACAC
>JBGSHH010000370.1:0-6123 GCA_041752355.1 Pirellulaceae bacterium
GATCCCGATTACGTCGGCAGGAATGGACCATTGGGCCAGCGACGAGCGAGTTTCAACAGGTGTACCAGCCCTGGACGAAATGATTGGCGGCAAGGGATTCTTTCGGGGCACTAGCGTGCTGATTTCCGGAACAGCTGGCACAGGTAAGACCAGTATCGCTGCGCACTTCGCTAGTGCCGCCTGTGCGCGAGGCGAGCGGTGTTTGTATTTCTCGTTTGAAGAATCCCACGGCCAACTGGTACGCAATTTGCGGTCAATTGGCTTGAACTTGGATCGCTGGGTCGAGAATGGGCAGCTCGCCATTCACTCGGCGCGGCCCACCTTTTATGGCCTGGAGATGCATCTAGCAAAAATGCACACGCTCCTCACGGAGTTCAAGCCTCAGGCGGTCGTGGTTGACCCGATCAGCAATTTCATATCGGCGGGCACCATGTCCGAAGCGGGGGCGATGCTTTTGCGACTCGTCGATTTTCTCAAACACAAGGGAATTACGAGCATGTTCACCACACTCACGCATAACCCCAGTGCCTTAAGTCAAACCGACGAAGGAATTTCCTCGATCATCGATACCTGGTTGGTCCTGCGAGATATCGAGCAACATGGCGAACGAAACGGCGTGATTTACGTCCTCAAGTCCCGTGGCATGGCACACTCGAAAAAGGTCAAGGGATTTCGACTTACGGACAAAGGCATTGAGTTGGTCGAGCCTACAAGAGGTGCGCTCGAAAAGAGTTTATCTACGAAGGAGGAAGCAATTGAACGATCAAGGTGATGTGACGCCGCCAGAAGCAGACTTGGACTTGTGGGATTTGCGGCTCTACGTGGCAGGGCAAACAGCGAAATCGATTGCGGCCTTTTCCAACCTCAAACGAGTATGCGAGGAGCATCTGGCGGGGAAGTACAAGATCGAGGTCATCGACCTACTCCTAAATCCGCAACTGGCCAAAGGCGATCAGATTATTGCGATTCCTACTCTCGTGCGGAAACTCCCTGAACCCATTCGCAAAATTATCGGAGACCTCTCCAACACCGAACGTGTTCTCGTGGGATTGCAATTGCGCCCCAGTACGTCTGATATGGAGTGACAATGGCAGAACAACCAATCGAAACTACCAGCGATTTCGAAGCGCTCATTGCTCAGCCATGCGACGATCAGAAGTACTTGCTGCGCCTCTACATCACAGGGATGACGCCTCGGTCCACACAGGCGATCGCCAGAATCAAGGCAATCTGCGAAGAGCATTTAAGTGGCCGCTACGAATTGGACGTGATTGACATCTACCAACAGCCCACACTCGCCAAAGGCGAACAGATCATCGCCACACCGACCCTCATCAAGAAACTGCCTTTACCCCTGCGTCGGATCGTCGGGGATCTGTCGAATAAAGAACGAGTGCTTCTCGGATTGGATTTGCGACAGGCATAGGAGCAGCGCGCATGACCGAGAGTACACGAGATGCGGAATTCCTCGAACTCCAAAATCGACTGGAAGAAGCCGAGGAAACGCTCCGAGCCATTCGGGATGGCGAAGTGGACGCCTTGGTGGTGGACGGGCCAGACGGAGAGCGGATCTTTACGTTGCAAGGGGCGGACCACTCCTACCGCGCGATCATCGAGGCCATGCAACAAGGAGCGGTAAGCTTGACGGGCGATGGCACCGTCTTGTTTTGCAATCGATGCTTTTCCGACATGGTGAAGAAGCCGCAAGAAAAGGTTATCGGTGCGTCAATTTTCAGTGTTGTGCCGACTTCACAACGTGCCACATTCGAAAGCATCTTCTCCCAGGGCCTGCAGGGAAGGAGTCAGGGGGAACTCCAGTTTCGAGCCACAGACGGCACACTGCTCCCCGTTTTTGTGGTGCTGTCCCCGCTTTCCTTGCCAGATGCCGAGGCGATCTGCATGGTAGTTACCGACCTGACAGAGCAGAAACAACATCGGGATTTGCAAGACTCCGACCGCCGAAAGACGGAGTTTCTAGCGACGCTGGGACATGAACTTCGCAATCCTTTGGCTCCGATTCGCACGGGTTTGGAAGTCATGAAGTTGGCGCATGGCGACCTCGTGATAATCGAAGAAGTCCGCAGCATGATGGAACGTCAAGTGCGACAGATGGTTCGTCTGATCGACGATCTGTTGGATGTTTCGCGCATTACACAAGGAAAAATGGTTCTTCGCGCTAGCCGAGTTGATTTGGCCGAAATCATCCAAAGCGCCGTCGAAGCCACCCGTTCGTTCATTGACGAAGCCAACCACGAATTAACGGTTTCGCTCCCGCACCAATCGATATTTCTGAATGCAGATCCCACTCGGCTAGCTCAAGTGTTTTCTAATCTGCTCAATAATTCTGCCAAATACACCCCCAAGGGCGGCCGTATTTCGCTATCCTGCCAACGTCACGACAGCGATGTGGTGGTATCCGTGCGTGACAATGGCCTTGGAATTCCCGCCAACATGCTGGACGATATCTTCAAGATGTTCACGCAAATTGACCGCGCCGTGGAGGAGGGCTATACGGGACTCGGCGTTGGCTTGACGTTAGTGAAAAGACTAATTGAGATGCATGGCGGCATCATCGAAGTTAGAAGTGATGGAGCAGGTCAAGGCAGCGAGTTCATCGTGCGTCTACCAATATTGAGCGAAGTTGCCGTGACAAAGACCGTACAGGAACCGCGGATCGTCACCCGTTCACTGCGCATTTTAGTCGCGGATGATAACAAAGCGGCAGCGATAATGCTGTCGATGGTCGTCAAAATGCTGGGAAATGATGTGCGTACCGCTCACGATGGAGATCAGGCGATTAATGTTGCCTCCGAATTTCTGCCTGAAGTCGTATTGATGGATCTAGGTATGCCGAAGATGAATGGCTATGAGGCGGCCCGCCATATTCGTCAGCAAGCGTGGGGTAAAGACGTTTTGCTCGTCGCCTTGACGGGTTGGGGGCAGGACGAAGACAAGGAACGAACCCGCCAAGCGGGCTTCGATCACCATTTAATCAAGCCCGCCGAGCCTGCGACCATAGAAAAATTACTTGCCTCGGCGAATTTGTCGCGCAGTGATGGCAAGTAAGCTGCAAGTTTGATTGTTCGTTCGCGATTGGGACCGGCCGTTTTATTCACCTACAACTTCCCAGCGGCCCCAAAGTTTGGGCGTGAGTTCGGCTTCGCTGGGCACGTCGGCGGTGATGGCGGTGGCCTTATTGGACCAATAGACGCGCTGCGTCGTGTGATTGCCATCGCCGCGTAAGACGCCCAGGTCGGCGTTGTAGGTTCTACCCTTTTCTGGCTTCCAACCCAGCAGCGCTAGCGGGACGCGTGCTTCGAATCGTCCCCCGCCGTCGGTCGCCAAGGTAATTTGTTCCGTCACATCCTCGACTTGGTCGATCATGATCGTTCGCCAGGGACTGCTAAAGGGCACAGGCGACTGTGTGCCGGGAACGCGAGCGCGATAGAGCGTGGCCTGCGTCTGACCTTTGACTTGTGCGATCAGTAGTCGCACGTCGCCTGGGACGGGGGCGGCGCGATCGGCGGGCGCTTTGGGATCGGTACCAAGCATCAGATCCAGTGCGCCCCCGGTTTTAAACAGCGCCTGGGGTGTCTCACCGCTATTCTTCAGCAAATCCTTTTCATTGGTGCGCCAAGCGAGATAGAGCTCGTCGCCGACGATGGTCACAGCGGCGCTCGCGTCGTAGGGACGCGACTTGCTATCGAAATTCGCTTTGGTGCCACGCCGATCGATCGGTGCCCACTGCGTTAGCGCCGGCCATTCGTCGAGTTTTCCGTCCACCTGAGGCGGCTTGGATGCCACAGGTACGCGCAACGTGCCACTTCCCAAGGCGGCTTGTCGTTTGCTCTCGACTTCGGCGAACCACTCTCGCGCATTGGCAAGTTGTTCGGTAGTGACATTGATCGCTTGTGATGGCAAACGCTGGATAGAATCCAAGCCGGCCACACGCACCAAACTCACGCGACCACCATCGACGACGAACACGTCGCCTGCTTTGGTCTGCGTGATACTCGGCCAGAAGTTTTCGTCGTGGAGCGATACATTGCCGACGTCCATTCCCCGTACGCCTTGCGGCATGGCCCAGTTGGGTCGCGTGCGAATGTCGTGAAACAAAGTGGCGACGAATAAGCCATCGGCGGTAAAGAGATACATGTTCCCCATGTTGCCGTTGATGGCGAACAATGGCCCTGCATCGCCGCGCGGCCGAATCCACTCGCCTAACAAGCGCGTGGTGCCAATCACCATGCCAGGGCGATCGGGCACGGCCGCTTCATGACTGGCATGCAAGCCAGGCCATACGTTGGGATAGGTCCAGCGCGCTTCGCCACGAAACGAACCGCCCAGGCCATAAGGCGAAAAGGGTTGTGGCGCGACGGTGTGAATCGTCCAGCCAGCAGAATCGGTTAGCGCTTGATCGCCACCGGACGATCGCGGTGCTTGTGCGCCAGCGAGCAATACGCGCGGAGCGGCAAGATCATAGAGCGGCGCGCCATGCGCATTGAACTTCGTCGGCGTGAATTGCACGGCTTGATCGTCGAAGCGCGCCACCACCATGGAAAGATCTGCTTGTGTGACGACGCCCGAGCAACGTCCTCGACGGAATTCGACTTCGTCGGGTTGCGGCAAGCCATCACCATTGGCATCGGACCAAGCGAAAACGGCCGGATTGCGATGCGGTTCGCCAGACGGATCGACACCCTGGGGCCAACGTCGATGAAAAGGTTCGGTCTTCAGGATCTTCCATTCGTGTGCATTCCCGAGTGCGGCAACCAGCGACACCGTGGGTCCGGCATCGCGCCACAAGAAACTGACCCCATCGCCATTGGTTGGATTGTGTGTGTAGCAACTCGTAAAATATCGCTCGCCGTCGCGCGCGGCGGGATAGAGGGGAGTGTCAGGTGAATAGGGACCGTAGTGGGCTTCCAACAAGGAGGAAGGGCGAAAGAATACGCGCACCAATTCATCCGTTCCTCGTTGCCAGTCGAGGCGAAACTCCTGTCCCTTGTAGAAGAAGCGGGTTTTATCTTGGGGATCGAGCACCCCGCCGCCGCCATACTCACCGGGGCCATAGTAAGCTTGAAGCAGTCTTCCCTCGGCCGACCACACGGAGACTCGCTTGGGATGGTAGTCATCTTCGGCAACCCACAGGCGGCCCTGGCTATCGATGCCGATGCCATTGGGATGATTGATGTGCAGCGGATCGTAAAGACCGGTTGTCGGTTCGCCTGGCTTGCCGATCGTTTGTCGCAGCTTTCCTTGAGGCGAGAACACCTTGACTTGATGTGACCGTCCACGATCGCTGATGTGGTAGTTCCCGGCGGCATCGAGCGCGATGTGACGTGGATCGTCCAAGTCGGCCACGATGAGGGTTTCAACCGCATCGTCGCCATTGCCAATGCGCACGAGTTTCGTGCCACTCAACACCAGCAGACGTCCTTGGGCATCGTAGGTTAGGCCGCGCGGACTGTCGAGTTTGTGCTGGCGAATTGCTTTTCCGGTCGCGGCGTCGAACAATCGCACTTCATTTTGGCGAATCAGCGCACAGGCAATCACGCCATCCCGCGCGGCGATGCCAGTCAACACGAAGGCGCGATCGCCACCATCGAAGTCGGCAAGCGTTGGCAGCGGCGCTTTGTCGCTGTTGGCATTTCGATCTTGTCCCAGTGCGAGTTTGAGAATAGCTTTGTCTTGAAAATCGCGAGTCTTCGCGGTGATGCGCAGCTCACCTTCCCAGATCGACGCCGCATAACAAAGGTGATCGGCGATTGCCTTGTTGCCGCGATCAGCAGCCAGTGTGGGAGCGCCGGTCCAATTCCCGCCGATCCAGCCTTGCCCACCGATCTTGGTGCCATCTTCGCGCAGCCATTGCAACCCGTGTCCACCTTCGGCCACAAAGGCACCCATGAAGACCAGCGGTTGGCCATCGCGCGTGCGACTGCCAGGAACGCAAGCGATGCTGGTCGGCGGCGTATGGTTTGTCATCCAGCAACCCGTTTTGTCAGCCGTTTCCCAAGCGGGACGCCCCGCGCTATAGACGCTTTGCTCGTAGGTTAGCGTTAGCGGCTTGCGAGTTAGCCCGCGTACCGTGTACTTGCCTGGGGCGACAAACCTTGTGGGCAC
>JBGSHH010000371.1:0-5011 GCA_041752355.1 Pirellulaceae bacterium
GTTTGCTCCGCGATCCCAACGGGGCCCCAGGAGAGTGAGTATCGACCCACGATGACAGGAATGCGCAACTTCAAAACTGGCGCATCGGGCTGGTTGGGATGGGCTGGTGGGGAGAGCAAAAAATGGCAGACACTACTTGACAACTCGTCATGACTTCTGTAGCATGTCGGCATCACGTACGTTCCTTTGCTATCGGAGGTTGAGCGATGAAAGTTCGGATTCCGCGGTCACCATCCCCTCACGACCGGGAAAGTTACCGCCTGGACATACCCCCCCCTCTGGGCCGAAAACGGTAAGGAATGAGACAAGTCGCCGGGACCGTCTGAAACGCGTCTGGATCACATTTTGGAACGCGGTGTGGCGGATGTAACGCCCGACGGCCAAAGAGTTACCGCGTCGCTTGAAAAAATGCGTACGGATTTCAAACTGGTCGCAAAACGAGGTTGTAGGAAGTTGGGGACGGCGCATTTACCAGCCCGACGCGCCAGCGAGGACAGGGGTATGGTCGGTTTGACAGAGCGCCGCGGGGATAAGGGGATGTCGACCCCCCCGGGACGTTCGGCCGGGGATGTCATACGATCTCCGCGGCGCTGGTACGGGACAACCATAACTCTTCCCTCGCTAGCGCTGCGGGCTGGTGGGGTTGGGCTCAAATGGCCAGTGGCCGTTGGTCACTGTGGCACTTGAAACGTTTCGCCTTGCTGACGAGTGGAGAGCGCTCGATAGACCGGCAAGCTAATATTATCGCTGACAAACTGCACATGCCCATCACCAAACGCGAAGTAGCCGCCGCCTGTGTGACGACTGCCAAAAGCGCCGTTGACCTTGTTGCTATACAGATCGACCACGACACCTTTGGTGGGTGGCGTGTTCAATGGATTGTCGGTGCTGCGGAGCGAATCCGTATGCCGCGAGCCAATCCACCAACGATTCGAAGAGTCGGCATCGTGCGCCTCCACGACTTCTCCAATGAAGATGGTGTTGCTCGTGCCATCGCGGACGTTCGCAACATTCAGCGGCGTGCGATACAGAAACATACCGTTGTTGTAGTGCTTCACCTTCACTTGATCGATGCCAAAGCTCGGTCCTTGCGATCCTTGGCACATTGCGTAACTGCCGGTGGCGGTTTGCGAGGCGTCGCTAAGCGGCTTGGAATTGTCGCTGGGGCAGACGAACACACCAGGGCGAAGTTTCATCAACGCAGCGATGTTGGTGTTCCAACCGTTCTCGCTGCTGTCGATGCAATCGGCCGGATAGACGGCCCCCTTCTGCCAGCCGATCTGATCGTAGAGCGCTTGCTGCTCCAGTTGCGGCAGGAGCATGGCGAACGCGCTCGAGCCTGGCCGCGCGGCATCGGGATTGTTCTTGCAAACATCCGCGTCCCAGCAATCGCATCCCATCCGCCCCGGCGGATAGTGCCCCAACGCCTGTTCGTAGTTCGCCAGCGCCAGAGCTTGCTGCTTGAGATTGTTCGTGCATTGCATCCGCCGCGCTGCTTCCCGCGCCGCCTGAACCGCCGGCAGGAGCAAGGCCACCAGCACGCCAATGATGGCGATCACCACCAATAACTCGACGAGCGTGAAACCGCATTTGCGCATGGCGTGACGAACCTATTTGTTTTGACGAGCGTCCGCTTGATAAGCAATTTGCCGACGAGACCTAGCCACTTTGAGAGTAGACCCGTGATCGTACTCCGCGCCAACGAAAATCGTCAATAAACTGGGAAGAAAAATACGATACGGATTGCCGCGAAGCCCGTGAATGCGCGCTGGTTCCCGCTGTTAGGGTGGCCAAAAGGGGGCTGTCCGGCACAACCCACCCGATTCGCGCCCTGGTGGGGGTCCACTACAATACCGCGTTTCGCAACTTCGCTTGAGTCCCGATCTTCACGCAGGAAACGTTCCCTTGTTACGTACGCACACATGTGGCGAGCTTCGCGCCACGCACGTCGGTTCGCAAGCTTCGGTCTGTGGTTGGGTGGATAGCTATCGCGACCATGGCGGCGCGATCTTTATCGATCTGCGCGACCGCTACGGCAAGACGCAAGTCGTCATCGGTCCCGAGAGCGGTGCCGCAGCGCTGGAATTCGCCGCCAAGGTTCGCCTGGAAGATGTCATCCGCGTGAGCGGCGAAATCGCCCGTCGCCCGACTGGCACGACCAATCCCAAGTTGATCACTGGCGAGATCGAAGTCCGCGCCGCGACACTCGAAATGCTCAACAAGGGGAACAACCCGCCCTTTACGCCAGGGCAACAAGACTTGCCTGGCGAAGACATGCGTTTGAAGTATCGCTATCTCGATCTGCGCCGCGCGGAGATGCAAAACACGCTGATCCTCCGTAGCCGCATCATCAAAGGCATGCGCGATTACTTCGAGCAGCACAATTTCATCGATGTCGAAACGCCAATCCTGGGCCGCAGCACGCCCGAAGGCGCTCGCGACTATCTCGTCCCCAGTCGCGTGCACAATGGCAAATTCTACGCATTGCCGCAGTCGCCGCAGCTCTACAAGCAGATTTTGATGGTCGCCGGTTACGACCGCTACATCCAAGTTGCTCGCTGTTTTCGCGACGAAGACTTGCGCGCCGATCGCCAACCAGAGTTCACGCAACTGGACCTGGAAATGTCGTTCGTCGATGCCGACGATGTGATGGGCATGATCGATGGCCTGATGCAACAGCTGGCCAAGTCGCTGCTGAATCTCGATCTGCAACTGCCGCTACCACGCATCACCTACGACGAAGCGATGAGCCGCTTTGGCCACGACGCGCCTGACATGCGGTTTGGTTTGGAATTGGTCGATTGCACCGATCTGGCCAAAGAGACGGAGTTCCGCGTCTTCCGAGGCACTGCGGACAGCGGTGGCTTTGTGCGCGGACTCAACGCCAAAGGGGCAGCCAAAGAAGACTCGCCGACAGTCTACTCGCGTAAGAAGATCGACGAACTCGAGCAAGTCGCCAAGGATTTTGGCGCGAAGGGATTGGCGTTCTTCCGGATCGAAAAAGATGGCACGCTGTTCTCGCCAATCGCCAAAAACTTCACACCGGAGCTATTGGAAAAGATCAAACAACGCCTGCAAGGAGAGCCGGGGGATATTCTGTTTTTTGTCGCCGATACGTGGGAAGTGACGTGTAAAGCGCTGTATCAGGTGCGCAAGCGGTTGGGCGTCGACTTGAAGCAGTACGACCCCAAGACGATGCATTTCTCGTGGGTCGTCGAGTTTCCGATGTTCGATTGGGATCCCGAGGAAGAGCGCTGGGTCGCCATGCATCATCCGTTCACTGCGCCCCGTCCGCAGGATGTTCCGCTCTTGGAAACCGACCCCAAAGCGGCCCGCGCCGTCGCGTATGATTTGGTCATCAATGGCTATGAAGCCGGCGGTGGCACCATTCGTATTCACGATAGCGAGCGGCAATCGAAGGTGTTCAAGCTGCTGGGCATCGATGCTGAAACGGCCCGCGAGCGGTTTGGCTTCTTGCTCGACGCCTTGCAATTCGGTGCGCCACCACATGGCGGCATCGCGCTGGGTATCGATCGCGTCGTGATGCTCTTCGGCGGCCTGGACAACATCCGCGACTGCATCGCCTTCCCCAAAACGCAACGCGCCGCCGATATGATGACCGAAGCGCCCGGAGAAGTGGATGCGAAGCAGCTGAAGGAGCTGGGAATTGGGATTGTGAAGGGGGATAAGTAACCAGCCCGAAGCGCGAGCGAGGAAAGAGTTATGGTGGCGCTACCCCAGCGCCGCGGAGATAGGACACGGGTGATTGGCCACAACCCCGACGTGATGGCGATCGCTATATATACACGACCCGCGAGGCTTGTTGTAAATACGGCAGGCTGGAAGCCTACCCCACCTTCACCCCGACGAGCGCGCCGCAATGGATGAGCGTGGGGATCACTGGTTGCGGCGTGAGGCCGAGGTGCTCCAGCCACGCCGTGTATTCCGCGACGCTATAGGCGCGCCCTTCCGTGAGCGTGAAGAGGGCGGCGGAGTAGAGCGCGATGGGGAGTGGGCCGTCGAGCTCGTCATGCAGGAACACATCGTGAATGATGAGCTTGCCACCGGTGGGCAGCACAGCGGCGCAGCGCTTCAGAAGCGCGATGTTCTCCGGCACGTCCCAGTCGTGCAAAATGTTGGACAATAGCACGGCCTGACAATCCTTGGGCAACTCGCCGGTGAACATGTCGCCTGGCATCAGCTGCAGCCGATCTTGCACGCCATATTCCGCCGCCATTTCCGCCGCGACTTTCAATACCTCGGGACGATCGTACACGACGGCTTTCAGTGTCGGATGTTTCTGCAACAGCGCGATGCTATAGATGCCGGTGCCGCCGCCAACGTCCAGCAACTTTGTAACGCCGGTTAGATCGAGCTTCGCCGCCAAGTGAGGTGCCACATTCTTCGCGCGGCCCGCGAGCGCCAGCGTCAGGAACCGCGCGCTCGCTGCCTGCTCCATGGCTGATTCCATCCCTTCCTTGTAGATGAACGCTGCGCCTTCTTCCTGCTCGCCAGCGGGGCGATTGGATCGCAAGCGCGCGACCATCTCTTGCACGCCGGGACTCTTCACCGCCAGGCTCACGTAGTCTCCCACGAAGAAAGGCCCGTCGGCGCGCAAGTGTTCTTCAGCAAGCGCGGTGAGTCCATAGCGTCCTTCCGAATCGACATGCAATAAGCCCATCGCGCGCAGCGCCGTCGTCAGTACCACGAAGGGACGCTCTGGCAAATTCAACAGCTCCCGCAGCCTTTCACGTTCCAGCACGCCTTGATCGAGATGGTCGAAGACTTTGAATTCGGCGATCGCCGCGACCAGCAATTCGGTGCCGTAACTGCCGCGAAAATGCTCGAATATCGCGACGGGATCGGTGGCAGGCAATGTCAATGCAGAGCGGTGCATGGTGCAGCAATCAGGCGAAATAGTTTGAAGTTGACCAACAGCTTGCACTATACTGCTCTCCACACCCCACGGGAAGCGCCGCTTGCCCTTTGCTCCCTCCCGCCAGTGAAACCG
>JBGSHH010000372.1:0-5206 GCA_041752355.1 Pirellulaceae bacterium
TCGCAAGTTTGGCAGCGCGACGCGCTCGCCCTTAAGCTCCTCATCGATCGCCCCCTGGCTTATTTGGGCATGATCGGTTGTCAACGCAAACTGGCAGACGTCTTACCCGGTTTGGCGGCCAGTGGCGTGCCGCAGGCGCAAATCGACCGGGTCTATGCGCCGATTGGGCTTTCTATCGGCTCGCGAACACCCACCGAAATCGCCGTGAGCATCTGCGCCGAGCTAATTGGCGTGCGAAGTGGAAAGATTTCTCGCCCGGCGGCGACATAGGTAGGCAACATAGTTAACTGTGAGCGTCGGTTACCACTCACAATTTACACACCGTTGCCGCCGCCACGCTTGCCCCTTAGACTGAGGGTCCTGGCAGGTTCATTTAACTTCAACGTCGTTCGCCGTTTTCATATCGAGGAACAGCATGGGGCATTGGTGCGCTCGGTCGGCCCAATCTTCGTCGCGCAAAACGTCTGCCCTCTGGTGGCTGACGGTTGCCGTGAGTTTATGCCTGTTCGTGCCAGGCTGTAGCGGTTGCTGGTCGCAAGATCCGCTGCAGCAAGCCAAAGACAAGAAGAAAAAGGAAGACGACGAAAAGAAGAAAAAGGCCGAGAAGCCCAAAGAGGATTTCGTTGCTGGGGACATCATCATCGAACCGGGCGAAGGCAAGGCAACGTCCAACGTCGTGAAGCCGGGACATTGGACCACGGCCTCGAAAGTCTTCAAAGCCAATAATGGTGATCTTCCCTCGGCTGACTTTTTCTCCGCGCCGGTCGATCAACAACAGCGCCCTTTGGAAGCCGATCACACACCTTTTCGCCTGGTGCTGACGCGCCCCGCGTCGCTAGCCAAAGGGCAAGCGAAGCATTTCGAGTTTCTCTATTACATTCCCCGCCGCTTCGACAACCAACAACCCACCAGCGTACGCCTGCAGAATAAACTCTACGCTCGCGGCGGCGGACGCGAGATTTTTAACCCTGGCGATGAACCGACCACGCGCATGCCAGCGCATCAGTTCCATCTCATGGTGCTGGCGAACGATCCGGATCGCTACGGCTATATCAAGCGCTTGGAGACGATCAGTCCGATTGACGACGCGCTTGATGAATCGATGCCGACGCAATTCTACCGCGTCAGCTTGCCCAAACTGGAAAAGCGCGTCCCGCTGCCGACGCATCCGCTGGCGTGGACCAGCATCGCGTTTCTCTTCTGGGACGGCATCGATCCCGGTTCGCTCACGCCCGACCAACAAGAAGGCCTGATCGATTGGTTGCACTGGGGTGGTCAGCTCATTGTCAACGGCCCCGATTCGCTCGACTCGCTGCGTGGCAGTTTCCTTGGCGAATACTTGCCTGCGGAAAAGGTCACCACCAAGGAACTCACGCCAGCCAACTTCGATGAACTCAACGGCTTCTGGTCGCTCGTCGATAAGAAGGGCGTGAAACGCACTCTGGATGTCATCCCCGACAAGCCGCCGATCGGTATCGAACTTAAACTCGCAGGCGATGGCGAGTACTTGCCACATACCGGCGAGTTGGTGGCCGAGGGGCGGATCGGGCGCGGACGCATTGTGGTTACGGCGTTTTCGCTCACCACGCGCAGCTTCGTGAATTGGGGATCGCTCGATAATTTCTATAACAACGCGCTCTTTCGCCGTCCTCATCGTGAGTACAAGCCCGCCGAATTTGGCGCGGCCTCGGTGAAGTTGGTCGACTACGATTCGCAACTGCCCGATCCGCGACTCGTCTCGACGCTCCGCTATTTCAGTCGCGATATCGGCTTTCGTACTGCTGGCCTGCAGGCGCCGACTGGCATCACGCCGACGAGTCCCAACATTCCGCCCCTGAACGGAATTGGGACGGAATTTAATCCCGACGGTACGCCCCGAACCGCGCTGCAGGTCCCTTCCTCCGTGACCCATCCCGCCAAGAACGATTGGCACTTCGATGGCTACGGCTTCGACAATCAATCCGGCGTAGCAGGCTGGAACGACTTCTGCGGTGCCGCTGCCGCCGCGCGCGATTCATTGCGCGAAGCGGCAGGCGTCTCGATTCCCAAAGCGGAGTTCGTCTTTCGCGTGGTGGCAGTCTATCTGCTGTTTTTGGTGCCGATCAACTGGGCGGTGTTTCGCATGCTCGGCCGCGTGGAATGGGCCTGGATCGCTGCGCCGATCATTGCCATTGTCGGCGCGGTCGCAGTCGTGCGCATGGCGCAGCTCGATATTGGCTTCGCCCGCAGTCAGACCGAACTCAACATCGTCGAAGCCTATGGCGATCATTCGCGAGCGCATGTCACGCGCTACACAGCGCTTTATTCTTCGCTGTCCACAACCTACGACTTCGAGTTCGACAGCACCTCCGCGCTGGCGCAGCCTTTTCCCACCAAGCAGCGGGAACCGCAGAACGCCTTCAACCGCGTGCAACCCACGACGGTTTACTTTCGGCGCGATCGCGGCATGAGTTTGGATGGCTTCGTCGTTCGCTCGAACACCACCGACTTTGTCCACTCCGAGCAGATGCTGCCGCTAGGGGGCGCGTTTGAGTTGCAAGGCGAAGGAACCGGCGCGTGGCAGGTGAACAATCAAACTAAATTTGCCTGGCAGGACGCCACGGTGCTGCGCTGCGTCGGCGAGAATAAATTTGAAGTCGCCTACATTGGCGACCTGCCGGCGAAGACCGCCAAGGCACTCACCTACGCGCCACTCAAAGCCAATGAGTTGCCCAAGGAATGGACGAGTTCCGCCGTCATGTCGCAATCGTCCGCCACCGATGGCCAGCTCAGTTTGTGGCGGCTCGTCGACCTGGCCACGCGTCAGCTTCGCCTCGATCCTGGTGATGTGCGCTTGCTCGGTTGGACCGATCAAACCATCCCCGGCATGACCATCACGCCTCAGGCAGCGCAGAGTACGTCACGCACGCTGGCAATCGTGCATTTGCAAGAAGCCAAGCTGCCGCCGCTGCTCTCCGATAAGAACATGCGGATCAGCGTCGTGGACGAAGAAGAAAAGAAAGAAGACGAAGAAGCCACCACGCCACCGATGGCCGAAGCCCCAAACCCTTGAACTGCGTGCGATCTCGCACTTCGGACCCACTTTATGATTGAACTGATTGATTTCGGCAAAGACTACGGCGATTTCACCGCGGTCGAACGGCTGAATCTGAAGATTAACGCTGGCGAGATGTTCGGCTTTATCGGCCCCAACGGAGCTGGCAAGAGCACCTCCATTCGCTTTCTCGCCACGCTCCTCAAAGCCAGTCGCGGTGAAGGGATCGTCAATGGTTTTTCCGTCACGCAACAACCGATGCAAGTGCGGCAAAGCGTCGGCTACATGCCTGATAACTTCGGTGTTTATGACGGTATGAAGGTCTGGGAATTTTTGGATTTCTTCGCCGTGGCCTATCGCATTCCCAAAGCGCAGCGCAAGAAGATCATCAAGGACGTGCTCGAATTGCTCGACTTGGGCTATAAGCGCGACGACTTCGTCAACGGTCTGTCGCGCGGCATGAAGCAACGCTTGTGTCTGGCGAAGACGCTCGTGCATGATCCGCCTGTGCTGATCTTGGACGAACCGACCAGCGGTCTCGATCCCCGCGCGCGCATCGATGTCAAAGCGCTGCTCAAAGAACTGCGCCGGATGGGCAAGACCATTCTCATCTCCAGCCACATCCTCACAGAATTAGCGGACTGCTGCACATCGATCGGCATCATCGAACGCGGCCAACTCCTGCTGCATGGTCCGATGATGGAGGTCTATCGCCGCATTCGTCGCAATCGCATCGTCGAGATCAAGTTTACGTCCGAGCAAGAAGCAGGCATTTCGATCGTGCGCAGCTCGCCGCACATGCGCGATATTCAAATCGAGAACAACACCTGCGTGGTGGAACTCGAAACCGACGACGCCGGCGTGCAAGCCTTGCTCGAACAACTCACCAATCGCCGCATCGGCATCCGCAGTTTCGCCGATAAAGATCCTTCGCTGGAAGATGTCTTCATGCTGGTGACAAAGGGGCTGGTGGCTTAAAGAATTTGGAATCGCAACATCACCAACCATTCATTGCAGGCTTTAGCCTGCGCCGGTTGCCACCAGCTAAAGCTGGTGGCAGTGGGGAATTGGCTAAAGCCAATAAGTGAAGAAGCAGGCTACTCCACCAGTTTCGCATCCTTCCCACCCTTCACCGACTTCACCTCCACTTGCATCTTCCCTTTCCCCTCCACCAACCAGCGGACGTACACCACATCCTGCCCGGCGACATTGTCCACTTTCATTTTGGCGGTGTTGCGCTTCTGTTCGTGGGGATTGCGAAAGAAAGGTTCGTCGGCGGTCATACCGACCAGCACCTTGAGATTGTCGCCGGTGAGTTCCACGAGATCCGGCGGTGTGAGTTGATTCTTCAAGTCGGCGGCGCTATGCGTGGGACAGACGCGATCGTTCTCGATCACCGCGGTCACTTCGCTGAGATTGCCGCCCAGGTCTTTCACCGTGACACTCTGCACTTTCACGCGGGCGAGATTGTCGGCGCAATACAGACTGAACGCCATATTGCGGTGGCATTCTTCTTCCAAGAGAAACGAAGGTGGTTGCCGCACCCAGTTTTTCGTTGCGCCACCAACTTCCACTTTGCCGTACTGCGGATGATCGACTTCTTTCCACTGCGCCAGACCCGCATCGAACAGCAGGTACTTGTTGAACAACTGCTGCGTCTCGTCCGACCCAAAAAAGCCGTGCTGTTCGCTGTTGCGGAAATAGTTGAATGGCGTGAAGAGTTCGTTGGTGAACGCAAACGCGCCGCGCCCTTCATGCCACCAATCGACTTCGCCGCCAAACACTTCGTAGAGGTCATTGCCAGTGTGCATGAAGCGATAGCCAGGCAATAGTTTTTCGCCTTGCTTTCCGAGGACGTTGTAGACCTGCACGTCCGGACCAGCGTAGTCTTTCCCCTTGCCGCCGGGACCGCGCAGAATCATGCCGCCGGCATTGTGATACGACTGCGCCCCACCGATGTTGGGCCGCGTGCGTATAAAATCTCCCACCACGCGGTTCTCGTGAATCGAGAACGGATAGCGATACGCGCCGGCTTGTACATAGCTCGGCTGCCATTCGATCGGCCAATCGCGGTTAGGATCGTAGTATCCATCGCCA
Source organism: Pirellulaceae bacterium (assembly GCA_041752355.1). Classification (GTDB taxonomy): domain Bacteria; phylum Planctomycetota; class Planctomycetia; order Pirellulales; family Pirellulaceae; genus JAEZGD01. Next base: position 5,132 of record JBGSHH010000372.1, read on the forward strand.
TCCTCGTTCACCAGGCCATCGCCATCGTTATCAATCCCCTCGGTGCCGAGCAAGCGATACTCTCCCTTCTCGCCC
>JBGSHH010000373.1:0-2843 GCA_041752355.1 Pirellulaceae bacterium
GGCTCAACGAATGGGAGCGGAAGTCGTCAGCACCTATCGCAAGTTGCTGAGACGTTGGATAGACGGTTCGACGCGGTTGGGTGTTATCGAACGTCTGTGGCGCGATGCAGTTGTACTTCGCGTCTCCGATGACTCAGATCAAATGGCTCCCTTTAAAATAGTCGTTTTTCCCACTGAGGACACACTACAATTTCATTTTGCGGAGGAAACACCTATTCAAGAAAAACGCCGCTCTTTGGAGAAGGCCGCCAATGCACTGAAGTATGAGATATCCTGACGAATAGCCTCGGCCTTAAAAGAAGGCTGGGCGAAATCGGGTAGCCGGGCGATTTCCCTCGCCCAGCCCCACACCACGTCGCGTGCGGCTTGGTGCGGTAACGCTGGATAGAGTTTTGGCCGACTCCCACGCGAGTAAATGAGCCAGTTGCTAGAGGGTGGCCGCTGAAATGGTTTTCGAAATTCAGCGTAGGTAATAGACTCCGCTTGAAATTTTCCGGGTGCACTCTCCTGACCCCATGCAGCTACGCGAGACGTTGGCTCACTGCGCAGACTCATTGCCAACGTCGCCGTAGGCGGGCAGTCCACGGATTGCGCAGGCACCACCGCCACGTTTTTTCCGCTTTGCCAACAGGACGTGCGAGCGTCGGTTGACCGGCCAGAAATCGCGTCACATCCTCCGCGAGTTCGCCCGCCGTGCCATAGCGCCGCGTGGGATCTTTATCAAGACACTTTAAACAGATAGTTTCGATGTCGCGCGGGATCGTGGGATTGAGGTCGCGCGGTGCGACAGGTTCTGTGCTTAACACCATTCGCAATGTTTGGGCGTTGGAAGTGGCGCAGAACGGAGGCCGGCCGGTGAGAAGCTCATAAAGTGTAGCGCCCAGACCGTAGATGTCGGAAGCTGGGTCGACGCGATTTCCGCTGGCTTGCTCAGGCGACATATACTGGGCGATACCGTTAGGAAGTTCCGTGGCCGACAGATCCACGCCCGAGGTGTCGCGCGCTATGCCGAGGTCGGTGATGCATAGAGCGCCGCGTTCGTCGAGCAGAATGTTTCGCGGCTTAATGTCCCGATGCACAACGCCGCACTGGTGCGCGTAGGCGATTGCTAGAGCCGCGCTGCGTAAGAGTCCGGCGGCGTCGCGGCCAGGGAGAGGACCTTCTTCGAGACGCTTTGCTAAACTTACCCCGGGAACGTACGCCATTGCAATGTACGGCTGCCCGCCCTCGTCGCCAACATCGTAAATGGGAGCGATGAATGGATGATTCAGTTTTGCCGCCAGTATCGCCTCCTGATAAAACCGCCGCAGGTAAACCGCCGACGCTTCTCCCGCCCGCCGGGCTAAACGATCTCGGCGAAGCAGCTTAACCACCGTGACACGCGTCGGGCGTTTTTTCCACACCTTATAGACGACTCCCATAGCTCCTTGGCCGATGAGTTCCAACAATTCGTAATCACCGAACTGCGCCGGCAGCGTGAGTGGATCGCCCAGCGCGCAACTGTCTGTGGGAGAACAGTCGCCCCAGGATTTCGAGTTCTCAATGAATGCGACGCGGACGATCACTTCATGGGTCGGCAATTCAGAAAGATAGTCATTTAAACTGCACGTTTCCCCCCAACTTTGCCGAATCGCGAGCTCGATGCGGAGCAACTCGTAGAGCAACGCCGGTTGATCTTTCGCCTCCGCTCGCACCAATACATTGCTCAATAGCAGCCGCTCTCCTCGACGCAGCGCCACTTCAAACTCTGCGCACAAGGAGTTGATACTACCCCAGTCCACGTTGTCCGATGCTAAGCGAGTGTGCGTCATTGAAGTTACCGTCATAAATTCGCTGTCGCGACCAACTTCAGGGCAATCGAGTGTTGGGGATTGGTTTGATTGTTGCATTGGTTAGCAAGAAGGAAAGGCTTCACGGCGAAGCCTGCTGCTTTTTCGCTTGCTAGCAAGAAGGTCGAACCGATGTCCGCTGCTTTCGTGGGTAAGATTAGCGAATACTTTGAAGGTGTTACCGATCCACGTCTCAATCGTGGCACCAACTATCCGCTTATCGAAATGGTATTCGTGGCGTTATGTGGCGCGATCTGCGATTGCAACTCCTGGGTCGATGTCGCGGCCTTTGGAGAGTGCAAGCTCGCCTGGTTCCGCAAGTTCTTGCCGTTCGAGAAAGGGATCCCTTCGCACAACACGTTCACGGAGTTGTTCGCCAGACTCGACACGCTGGAGTTCTATGCCGCCTTGGAATCGTGGACCAAAGACATTGCGCAGTCCTTACAAGGCGAGACGGTCGCCTTCGATGGCAAGACGCTGCGCGGCTCGTTCGACAAAGCTTCGCACAAATCGGCGCTGCACTCGGTATCCGCTTGGGCCTGTGGTCTGAAAATGTGTATCGCGCTGAAATCGGTCGCGGACAAGTCGAATGAGATCCCCGCCGTGCAACAATTGATCGATATGCTGGATCTGACCGGCGCGGTCGTCACCGCCGATGCCATGCATTGTCAACGCGAAACGGTCCGCAAGATCATCGCCAAGCAGGCGGACTATGTGCTGATGGTCAAAGGCAATCAAGCAGCGCTCCAAGCCGAACTACAACAAACCATCATGGACGCGTTCGATGACGACCATCCTGGCCTGCGGCAGAGCAAAACGGTCGAGCAGAATCGTAATCGCCACGAGACGCGCCGCATCACGGTGTTGCCGCTGCCGAAAGGCTCCGCCTTGTTCTCGCGTTGGGACGGCATCGCCACCATCGGTTGCATTCTTCGCAGTCGCGAAATGAATGGCATCCTCGAAGAAGCGCAAGAGTACTTCATCAGCAGCCTGCCGTGCAAAGTGCGTCGGATC
>JBGSHH010000374.1:0-13677 GCA_041752355.1 Pirellulaceae bacterium
TCCGCGCCCCTCTCCAACGCCGCCCTCAAAGGCAAGGGAGCCGTGCTCTGGTTTTATGAGGAGCAATGCCCGAGTTGTCGGAAGAAGTGGCCGGGACTGATCGAGCTCTCCAAGAAGTATCAGGGACAGCCGGTGGTCTTCATCGCGGTGAACTCTGGTAATCCCCGTCCCGCTGTGGAGCAGTATCTGCGCGAGAATAGTATCCCTTGGCCGACGATTATCGATCCCACGCGCGAGTTTGAAAAAGCAGCCGGTTTGAGCCAGGAAATCAGCCTGCAGAATATTCATCAGGCGTACATCATCACGGCCGATGGCCAGTTTCAACAAGCGAACTGGAACGATGTTGACGCCGCCGCGCAACGAGCGCTCACCGGCGCTAAATGGAACCTCGATCCGGCCGGCTTGCCGCCAACGCTGATGCCTGCCTGGCAAGCACTCGAACTAGGCAACTACAGCGCCGCCGCGCCGCTGGTGAAGAAAGCCCTAACCGATAAGAAGCCGGAGGTTAAGGAAGCGGCGACGAAGCTGAACGATTTCGCCCAAAGCGAACTGACCAAAGCGATCGAAGCCGCCACCAAATCGACCGCTGATCAAGACAAGTGGGCCACCTACAAAGCCTTCTACGCGATCGCCACGCAATTCAAAGGCTACGACCTGCCAGAGGATTTTAAGAACACGGGTCGCGAACTGGCGGGCGACGAGAAGGTGCAGAAAGAGAAAGCTGCCCTCGAAGGCTTGGAGCTGATCAAGAAAGGGCTCTCCTCCGGCTCGCCGCTCGTGCAGAAGAAGACCGTCGAGAAGCTCGACAAGTTCATCACCGACAACGCCGGCACTGAAGCGGGCGAGATCGCCAGGACGATCAAAACGCAGGTGGGGAGGTAGGACGCAAAACTGCCGATTCACCCCGAATTGACTAAAATCACAAGGCGTTCACGAGAAGCAATTTTCGTGAACGCTTTTTGTATTATGAAGACAGCTCGAATAGTTGCATGAAGATTCACCTAACCAAATGTCCCGTAACAGCTTGCGAACACAGAACCGGAGGTGCTAGCATTGCATGCACTTCGGCTTATCTGTTCGTAAATGCTTGCCATTATTCCACCTAAGTGCGTTTTGATTTCCTTAGTTGACGCGCTATCTGAAATCCGTAAACTCACCTCCCACACACCAAATGTTGTGGAAGCTTAACAAGCTGCTACCATTAGTGGTGTTCCTCTTCATCTTTTGCCAGTTTCGACGGATTGTCCAAGTTACGCACTCACGGAGGGTTCTGAGCCAAACCCGGCAGGCCATGATGCCTGCATGTTGTCGTTTGCCCAGGTGGCATAAACCCACCTGAATCGCACTTAGAAAACGGAATTGACGCTCCGTTTGGTTGGTTTGTCGCTAGGCGAACCGATGTTCATTCGTGTATATTTGTCCATTAGTCCCCAAGTCCCCGTTTTCCTTCCGTCGCTGGAGAATGCGACGTGGTTGGACCCAGCAAGGAGCTGCGTGATGGCGAGTGTTACTTCTTCCCGTCCGGTGAGCCGTATGTCTTCCAAAAGTAAGCCGATCGCCAAGACGGCCGGCCTGAAAATCGAGTCGACTTTCTGTCCGACCGACGTGGCCGATCCGTTCGACACGATCGAATGGAAATCGGTTAGCGCCGCGATCAAGGACGAATCCGGCAAGGTGATGTTTGAGCAGACCGATTGCGAAGTGCCGGCCACCTGGTCGCAGCTCGCCTCGAATGTGGTGGTGAGCAAGTATTTCTATGGTGAGAACGGCACCACCGAGCGCGAGAATAGCGTTCGCCAGCTCATTAACCGCGTCACGCGCACGATCGCCGATTGGGGCAAGGCCGATGGTTACTTCGCCAGCGAGGAAGATGGCGAGAATTTCTATCGCGAACTGACGTGGCTCTGCTTGCATCAACACGGCGCATTCAACAGCCCGGTTTGGTTCAATGTCGGCTTGCATCACATGTATGGTGTCAGCGGCGCGGCTTGCAATTGGCATTACAACACGGAGACTGGCCAGGTTGAACAGCCCGACAATCCTTACGAATTCCCACAAGGCTCCGCCTGCTTTATTCAGAGCGTCGATGACAACATGGAAGACATCATGCGTCTCGCGACCAGCGAAGCGATGCTCTTCAAGTTCGGCTCTGGCACCGGTACCGATCTCTCGACGATTCGCAGCCATCGGGAGAAGCTCGGCGGCGGCGGCAAGCCTTCGGGTCCGCTATCGTTCATGCGGGTGTACGATCAAATCGCGGCCGTGGTGAAGAGCGGTGGCAAGACCCGCCGCGCCGCCAAGATGCAATCGATGAAGGTCTGGCATCCCGACATTCTCGAATTCATCGAGTGCAAGTGGAAGGAAGAAAAGAAAGCGCACATCCTGATTGAGAAGGGTGGCTACGACAGCAACTTCAATGGCGAAGCCTACAGCAGCATTCTCTTCCAGAACGCGAATCTCTCGGTCCGCGTGACTGACGAGTTCATGCAAACGATCGAGAAGAATGGCACCTGGCACACGCGCTGGGTGACCGATCCTAACGTGGAAGGCCCGTCGTTCCCCGCCAAGCATCTGATGCAACGCATGGCCGAGTGTGCCTGGCAGTGTGGCGATCCTGGCGTGCAGTACGACACCACGATCAACCGTTGGCACACGTGTCCTAACAGCGGTCGGATCAACGCCAGCAATCCCTGCTCGGAATACATGTTCCTTGACAACACGGCCTGCAATCTCGCCAGCATCAACCTGATGAAGTTCCGACTGGCCGATGGCACATTCGATTTCGCTCGTTATCAACAAGCCTGCCGCATCTACTTCATCGCGCAGGAGATTCTAGTCGATCGCGCCAGCTATCCGACCGAACAGATCGCCGAGAACAGCCACAAGTTCCGCCCGTTGGGTCTGGGTTATGCCAATCTTGGCAGCTTGCTGATGACCAGCGGCCTGCCTTACGACAGCGAAGCTGGCTATGCCACGTGCGGCGCGATCACCGCCATCATGCACGGCACGGCCAATCGCACCAGCGCAGAAATGGCGGGCGTGGTCGGTCCGTTCGAAGGCTATGAGGAGAACAAGGATCCATTCCTTTGCGTCATGCAGATGCATCGCGACGCGGTTGATGAGATCAACTCCGCTTGTCCGAAGTATCTCCAGGACGCCGCCCGACGGGTGTGGGATGAAGTCCTCGCGCTGGGTCGCAAGCATGGCTTCCGCAACGCTCAGGCGACGGTACTCGCGCCGACTGGCACCATCAGCTTCATGATGGACTGCGATACGACCGGCATCGAGCCCGACATCGCGCTGGTGAAGTACAAGCAACTGGCTGGCGGCGGCATGCTGAAGATTCTCAACAACTCAGTGCCGATGGCGCTGCGTACGCTCGGTTACGACGAGCCGCAGGTTGAGAACATCAAGAAGTTCATCAACGAGAACGACACGATCGAAGGCGCGCCCGATCTCAAGATCGAGCATTTGCCCGTGTTCGATTGTGCGTTCAAAGCGGCTAATGGCGTCCGCAGCATCATGTGGAAAGCTCACGTTCGCATGATGGCCGCCGCGCAGCCGTTCCTCTCAGGTGCGATCAGCAAGACGGTCAACATGCCGACTGAAGTCACGCCAGAAGATGTGGCCGACGCTTACATGTGGGGCTGGAAGCTCGGCCTCAAGGCGATCGCCATTTATCGCGACGGCTCGAAGCAAAGCCAGCCGCTCAACACCAAGAGCGACACCGACAAGGCGGCCGATAAAGAAGCCAAGGTCACCCTCAAACCCAAGCGCGAACGCCTGCCCGATACGCGGCAATCGGTCACGCACAAGTTTAACGTCGGTGGCCACGAAGGCTATCTCAACGTCGGCTTGTTCCCCGATGGTCGCCCTGGCGAATTGTTCATTACCATGGCCAAGGAAGGTTCCACGGTCGGTGGCTTAATGGACGCTTTCGGCACGGCGATCAGCATGAGCTTGCAATATGGCGTGCCGCTGGAAGCGCTCGTCAACAAGTTCTCGCACATGCGGTTCGAGCCGATGGGTCACACGCCCAATCCCGATATTCGCATCGCCAAGAGCGTGATCGACTACATCTTCCGCTGGATGGGCATTCAGTTCATGCCTGGCTATCGCGAGCAGAACAGCAACCTCGCCAAGCTGCCGCAAGAATCGAGAGCAGGTGATGAGGAAACGCAGCCCTCGCCCGCAGCCAAGAAGGTGAGCGGGCCGAACAATGGTCACGGAGCGACAAACGGCACAACGACCACCGCCAGCGCGCCGGTCAATCGTGTCGCAGCTTTGGTGGCTTCGCCCAAACCGGTCGAAGTCGATCAGAACTCGGCACCGACGTCGAATTTGCGGGACTCGCAGTTCGCGACATTCCAAAGCGACGCCCCCAGTTGCGACAACTGCGGCAGCATTACCGTTCGCAACGGCAATTGCTACCTCTGTCACAACTGCGGCAACAGCATGGGTTGTTCGTAGTGGGGTAGGCTTCGAGCCTGCCGTATTTATTGCCTTTTCGTTCTTCGAGGTAACGTGGAAACCGACGCACCTTACCTCGTCGAGATCGATGTTTTACAGAAGTTGAATTGCCAAGGTCACTGCGACATTCCCCTCGCCCGCATCGCCCAGTGCTACGAAGTCGATCCGCTCGACGAGTCCGCGCTGCAGGCCGCAGGCGAGCAAGTCCTCGTGGCGATCAAGGCTCATTTTCCCAACGTTACGTTTGAAATCATCACGGGCCACGTTCGCTTCCTGAACGCGCGCCACTGACATACGGCTGCTTCGAACGGAGACACGGGGCATGACGCCCCGAGCAGCCTCCTTACAACACCTCAGGCGTGGTCGCTTCTCGCGATCACGCCTGTGGTTGTTTGTGGCGACGTGGGTTACGTCTTCGAACGCGACCAGGAGTTCGCGTCGTTGCCAGCAGCGAGATCGATCAGGGACGGATCGGGAAATCCATCCTAGTAAAAATGCTCGCTTTTGGCTTTTCCTGAGCGTATCCTCAAGGGCATGAACGCTGTCGCCTCACGCACACCGGAAGGACAACCGCTGCATTGCCAGGTCTGCGATGCGGTCGTGCATTTGGAAACGTCCCTTTCGCATGGTGACGCCGTCTGTCCCATCTGCGGATCGTTGCTGTGGGGCGACGCGTTGATTGCGCCGGACCAATCAGGCGTGTCCGTCGCACGACCGCAGCGATCGCGGCTGCAGATCTGCACAACATTCTTGCGCGAGCTGCTCGACGAATGGCACCTGGCAGGTGGCGCGGTTTGGCATTTCGACCCGGACATCGGCTGGCAAATTGTTGGGGCGTTAGGCGAAACCCTGTTGCCGTCACGAATGCATCTGTGGGAAGAGTTATTCGCCAATGTCACCACGTTTGGCCCGGCACACCTCGCGCCTAAAGGGAAGGCCGAACTCAACCATCCGCAAAACCATCGCGTGTTGGCGGCGGCGGGACCGTTTCTGGTCGTCGATATTCTGTTGCGGCCCGTCTCTCACGAGTCTGCCGTGAAAACAAAGCTCGTAATGTTGCGCGAACGCGTGAACCGCCTGCTCGAGCAGCTGAACTTCGCGAGCTCGGAATTGATCTCCACGCAACAGCTCGAAATAGTAGTCGACGATCTGCTGCATTACAGTCTGCGCGAGGCGACGCACGCGATTGAAGCCCTCAGTCACACCGCGCAATCGCCGCGCGAACTGCTGCCGGGGTTCTTGTCGTACATCGTCGGCGCGACGCGCGCCCAGGCGGGTGTGTTGTGGGAGCTTACGCTCGATAATACGCTTCAGCTTTCGGCTATCCAGGGAAGTATCCCCAACGCCTTGCTCAGTTGCGTCTGGCACGATGCGCTCTTGCGCGAGGGATTGGACGTCAGCCCTTGCTACCTCAAGACACCCCTCGGCGGCAAATCTGTGGACAAGGTTGCCTTGCTCTTTTCGCGTGTGCTGCGTCCTTATGGTCCGCCTCTACTATTGGAACTGGTCGAACCGACGTTACATCAACCATCGCTTCGCCAGCAAGTCCGCTTCCTCACCTCCGCCTGCAAGTTAGTCGAACGGAGCACGGCCTGGGCGGGAAGTTAGTAACCGCGCGCGCATGAACGCGCTGCGCGAAGGCGCACAAATACACAGCAGGCGGGACGTCTACCCCACTAATCCTCATCACCGGCCCGTTCGTACCAAAACGTGCCAGTCAACGAAACCTTGCGGCTGTTGGCGATTGAAACTCATGTTTGCCTCGCACGGCGCGGTGACGAATTTCTCGAATGTGGCTCGATGCCGCGCCGATGCTACTCTTCAGGCATGAGGCCGCTTGGGCGCTTTCAACAGCGCAGCGCACGGAACCGTAGCGCACTATCTGTCCCCCAGCGGCAGTCCGTAACCCGACCGATGAATTGTCCGACCTGCGCCTAGTCGCTGGGTCGCTCGATTCCCGACGACTCATGCCAAATCGACCTCGTTCCCGCACGACCAAACCCGCCACGCGCCAAACCACCGTGCGCGGCTCCGGCACGTCGTCTTCATCGAACGCCACCGTTCACAACGAACACGAACAACTGCGCGATCGCCTGCTGGCCATGATCCTCAAGAACGAAGCCGCGCGCAAAGCGGTCGGGAGGTGAGTGCATGCAGCGTCTACCTACCATCGCATCCTGCCTGGGTGCATTGCTTTGTGCCTCCGCGACGTTCGCGCAAGGCGTGCCAGCGCCGCCGCCTGCAGGCATCAATTGGGGCCAGGCTTTCCGCTCGCGTGAGCCGCAGGTTGTCAGCAGCACGTTGCATCCGTCTGTCGTTCGCGTGACCGTGCAGGAGAAGGATGGCATAGCGTTTGGTTCGGGAACGCTGGTGGATATCGCCGATGAGCAAGGGCTCGTTGTCACCAATTGGCATGTCGTGCGCGACGCCACAGGCGGCATCGAAGTGACCTTTCCCGACGGCTTTCGTTCGCAAGCCAAAGTGCTTAAGACCGATCGCGACTGGGATTTGGCGGCGCTCGTGATTTGGAAACCGAATGTCGCGCCGGTGAAACTCGCCCCCCACGCTGCGCAACTCGGGGAACCACTAACGATCGCTGGCTATGGCTCGGGACAGTTCCGCGCCGTGACGTCTCGCTGTACGCAATATGTTTCGCCCGGTGTGAAGATGCCCTACGAGATGGTCGAAGTCGCCGCCGAAGCCCGCCAAGGTGATTCCGGTGGACCGATTTTGAATCAACGGGGTGAGATGGCCGGCGTCTTGTTTGGTGCTGGTGGCGGCACAACATCGGGGAGTTACGTCGGACGCGTGCGCTGGTTCTTGGCGTCGGTTTCTCCTCGTTTGGCGGATCCCAACGCCAGCATCGACTACTCCCATGTCGCCAGCAGCAATCCTTTTGTGAAGCCCGGCGGCGTCATCGTGCAACCGGCGTCGATCGGCGACAACAGTTCGACAGGCGATGCCTGGCGCGTCGCCGCGCGCACGTCGGGCAAGCCGGACGCCAACGCCGCCCCGTCCATCCATATTGTGCCGCAACCTAAAATGACTGCCGTCGAGGCACCCGTGGCGAGTGCACCCTTTGGCAATTCGCAAATCACGCTCGGGTCACTGCCTGAACGAGTAACGGTCCCTACGTCGACTCACTCGTCAGGGCCATTGGTTACCGCCGAACCGACGCTGCCACTCTTCCCACGTCCTCTACCGGTGCCACACGAAGCTCCCGGTGAACTGCGAAGGGACGCTTCGCCTGCGATCACTGCCAACAGCAACTCGGCACCGCGCGGCGACAACGAACTGTGGAATTGGTTCATGGGTCAAACGCCCATCGAACAAGGCAAGAGCCTGCTGGCAGTGCTGGGCATTGCGGCCGTTGCTTCGTGGATTTGGCGTAGTCCCGCGCAGTAAACGCCGGCCACCCTTCGGAATCAGTCGCCGCCTCGCTAAAATCGGGCAATGCTCGCTTCACGCACCATTCCCGGCGGCTGGAAACAAGAAGAAGTCACCGTTGGCCCGCGCACGTTCCGGCTCTTGCTGCCGGCCAGTCCCGATGATGTTTTCTATCATCTGGAGTCCCATCCCGAAGCCGCTAGCGAATTGGGCCACGATCCCTACTGGGCACAACTTTGGCCCACCTCGATCACCTTGGCCGAGTGCCTGGTGCGCGAGAACTGGACCGCCGGTCAAACTGCGATCGAGTTAGGGTGCGGCGTAGGACTGGTTGGTTTGGTGGCGCTGACGCTCGGCTTGCAGGTGACGTTCAGCGATTACAATCCGCTGGCGGTGGAACTTGCCTTGGAAAACGCGCGGCGCCATGGCTATGAGAACGCACAAGGTTTGGTGGTCGATTGGCGTGACCCGCCCACGCAGAGTTACGACGTGCTGCTGGCGTCGGATGTGATTTACGACCGGGCGCTGCATCAGCCGCTGCTGAACACGCTCCGCGCACTATCCCATGCCGATTCGCGTATCTGGATTGGCGACGGGGGACGCAGTGCGACGCCAGAGTTCGTCGCCTTGGCGCAAACGCAGTGGCGACTGGACATGGTGAATGTCCAAGGCGAGCCCTGTTCCGATATCCACCTGGGGCAGTATCGCCGCCTGCAATTTCTCCGCAAATGAGCGAACCCCCTTGCCTGACTGCGTATCGTTACTAAAGCATGAGCGACGTCGAACCGCCACCCGCGACCCCAGCCGCAACGCAAAGCCAACTCTGGTTCATGGTCCGGGCGTTGCGGCATCGCAACTATCGCTTGTTCTTTGTCGGGCAGATCGTCTCGCTGGTCGGCACTTGGATGTCGTCGGTGGCCAGCGGTTGGTTGGTCTACGAACTGGCCAAGCACGAACATCCCGATTTCGCTTTGTTGCTGATGGGTATTGTCGCCTTCTCGGGACAGATTCCGATCTTTCTCTTGGCCCCGTTCGCAGGCGTCTGGGTCGATCGTTGGAATCGACAACACATCTTGATGGGTACGCAGGCGCTCTCGATGGTGCAATCGCTGGCGATTGCGGCGCTCGTTCTATCGGGCTGGATCAATATCCCGCTCATTATTGCTTTGAATGTCTTCCAGGGACTGGTGAACGCGTTTGATATTCCTGCGCGACAGGCGTTCGTGGTGGAGATCGTGGAAGATCGCACCGATCTCAGCAACGCCATCGCGCTTAATTCCTCGATGTTTCACCTGGCGCGGTTGCTGGGGCCGTTAGCGGCGGGGCTGTTGATGTCCACGGTGGGAATTGGGATTTGCTTTTTGATCGATGGCATCAGTTTTTTCTCGGTGCTACTGGCGCTGTCGATGATGCGCGTGACACCGCGCGTGCTCGCCTTGCATCAGCCGCGCATGTGGTCCGCCTTTCGCGAAGGCTGCGCATACGCGTTTGGCTTCGCGCCGGTCTGGACGCTGCTGGTGATGGTGGCGGTGACCAGCCTGATGGCCATGTCGCAGAATGTCTTGATGCCCATCTTCGCCGACAAAGTGTTGGCGGGGACGTTCCAGGACAGCGAGATCACTTATGGTTTCCTGGCCGCTTCGTCAGGCGTCGGTGCGCTGCTGGGAAGTCTCTACCTGGCCTCGCGACGCACGGTGGTGGGCTTAGGCAACGTCATCGCACTCGCGTGCGGCGGACTGGGGATCGCGCTCATTTGCTTCGCCTTTTCGCGCACGATCTGGCTTTCCGTGCCGATTCTGATACTCGTCGGCTTCTCGATGGTGGTGCAGATGGCGTCGTGCAACACGCTCTTGCAGATCATCGTCGACGACGACAAACGTGGCCGCGTGATGAGTCTGCTCACCATGGCCTTCATGGGGATGGCGCCCTTTGGCAGCTTGCTGGCTGGGAGTGTCGCCAACTATTGGGGCGCGCCGATCACCACCGTCATCGCTGGCAGCGGTTGCGTGATTGCCGCCGCCGTCTTCGCTTCGCGACTCGCCGTACTCCGTCCCCTCGTGCATCCAATCTATGTGCAAAAGGGGATTCTACCGAAGTAGTTGTGGGCCGGGACTAGCGCGCCAGTTGTCGCTTCACGCCGCGGATGCCCTTCTTACCGAAATCGGACTTCGGCTTGGCACCGGTATAACCGCTGCCAGTGCGCGATCCGCCGAAAGCTTGCTTGAAGCGGCGAGGCTTGCCGGTGGGCTTGCCATCGAATTTAGGACGTGGTGGAGGCGCGGCGACATGCCAAGGATGGTCGGCATGGACGTCGATCGTCTTACGCACCAAGCGTTCGATATCGCGCCATGAGCCACGTTCCTCATGATCGCAAAATGCCAACGCGATGCCGCTGGCACCCGCGCGACCTGTGCGACCGATTCGATGGACGTAGCATTCGGGCTCGTGGGGAATATCGAAGTTGATGACATGGCTCACACCATCCACATCGATACCACGCGCGGCCAAATCGGTCGCGACGAGGACGCGCACTTTGCCATGGCGAAACTGCTGCAAGATGCGTTGGCGAGCGTTCTGCGACTTGTTGCCGTGAATGGCATCCGCCGCGATCCCTTGTTGCGATAGCTTTTCCGCTACACGATCGGCACCATGCTTGGTGCGTGTGAAAACGAGACAGCGATCGAAATCGGATTTGTCGAGCACGTCCATGAGCAGCGCGAGCTTGTCCGATTGCTTGACGAACAGCACTTTCTGTTCGATCCGCTCGACGGTGGTTGATTGCGGCGTGATATCGACGCGGATCGGGTCGGTCAACAGCGTGTTCGCCAGATCGGCGATCTTGTCCGGCATGGTAGCCGAAAAGAACAACGATTGACGCTTCGGCGGCAATTGGGCCACGATCCGTTTGATGTCCGGCAAGAAGCCCATGTCGAACATGCGATCGGCTTCGTCCAGGACGAACACATCGATGCCATCGAGTTTGATATAGCCTTGGTTCATCAAGTCGAGCAAGCGACCTGGCGTGGCGACCAGCACATGCACGCCTTGCGTGAGCGCTCGGACTTGCGGACCTTGACCGACGCCACCATAGACCGTCGTCATGCGAAATTGCACATGGCGGCCATAAGTGGCAAAGCTCTCGGCAATTTGCGCGGCGAGTTCACGCGTTGGCGACAACACCAGCACGCGCGGCGTGCGAGCGGTGGCGCGACGACGATCATCCGCTAGACGTTGCAGAATCGGCAAAGCGAAAGCGGCGGTCTTGCCAGTGCCGGTTTGCGCGCAGCCCAGCAGATCGCGGCCGGCGAGTAAGTGGGGAATCGCCTGCGCTTGAATGGGGGTGGGAATGGTGTACTGTTCGCTGGCCAACGCGCGTTGAATGGGCTCGGCGAGCGGCATGTCACTAAAACTAATTGCGTCCAAAATGCTTCCTTCCAAGATTTCCTAAGCAGCGCTACTTCGCCATTTACCCACGATGGGCCCACAACGATAGCGCAACAATGTTACTGGTCGCTAGATACGCCGCAGCGAGCCAACAATGGCTCATCAGCGGTGAAAGCGAAAGATCGATGCTGCCTCGGTAGACCTACCAACCATTCCTGGGTCAAACCCTGCTGGAACTGGAGGCGAATCCCTTCACGGTCACCGGCTTATCGATCCCAGAGGCTGCGAATATAGGTTTCGCAGAAGAGGAACTAGGAAAGGGAAGCAGAAGGTGGCAAGCGGACTAGCTTTCAATAGCGGGTTGGGTATCCACCCAACAACTCACGTAAGTATAGCAGCAGTCTTCCATCGGGCGATAGGGGAGCGTAACAATAGTACGATTTCTTCCCTTAATCGCACACCCTCGCTTGCTCAGGTGAGTCCAATTGCCACAACCAATACAAATCGCCCGGCTTGACTGATGGAATTGTAATAAAAAGCCCAATCGTCAAATTCCAGCAGACATTCTATCGTGTTGCAGTAGGCAGATTTACGACAACAAGGAAGTGTATAAAACGCGCCATGGAGGAGCAGCATCTTGACTGAGATCGCGCAAGTGAAGGTTTCGCTGGGGAATTGGGAAGGTTTCACCCTTTCGCGGTTTTTGGTGCGCCGCCGCGTAACGCTGATGCTCCTGACCGTAATTGGGTTGGTGGGCTTGATGTTGGTGCGCAAGTACCGTCCTGCCAACGACATACTGTCCATTGGCGACCCCTGGGTCATCGCCGGAACGCTGTGTATTGGCTGTGGCCTGTTCGTGCGCTCTTGGGCGGCGGCAATTCTGCAAAAGGGTTCCGTGCTGGCGACCCAAGGCCCTTATAGCGCCTGTCGCCACCCGCTCTACCTAGGCTCGTTACTGATGGTGCTGGGGTTCTGTGCGCTGATTGGCGATCTTTGGACCGCTGGCATTTTGCTGACCGTGTTGCTGGTAACCTATCCAGCCACCATCGCTTACGAAGAGACGCTGATTTCCGCCACGTTCCCCAGTCTATGGCCCAGCTATGTCGCACATACTACCTCGCGGATCCTGCCGCAGCGCCTGCCGCGCAGTTGGGGACCGGCCACCTGGGCCCAATGGCGACATAATCGCGAATATCGGGCGATAATGGCTGTCGGGATTGGACTGGTCGCGCTGGTCGCTTGGCGGCAGCTGATGAGCTAAGGGTCGTTTTTGCTAGCAGCTACAAGCCGTTATCTGGAAAAGACTTGCGACCTGTTTTTTCTTTTTTGTCGCTCCGGCATTCCAGCGCGTCATTTATCGTGTAAATTTAAGAGCGTCGTGTTGCGTGTCGCCCCAGCGGTGACTACCCTTGCAACACGGCATAACCGCCTTATAATCCGTGATTCACGCTGACGGAACCTGAACGGGTACAGAACCGGCTTAGCCGGTTCCCCTCCCGTTCCGATTCACCAGCGGGCGTAACTCAGTGGTAGAGTACCACGTTGCCAACGTGGTTGTCGTGGGTTCGAATCCCATCGCCCGCTCTTCGTCAGTGGCACGGTTCATGGGCGGTTTTTTTGCGCGCCGACGGAACGTCTCGCCGCCTCCCTGCTCATTCCTTATTCCCCCTGCAGGATCATGTCTACGGAAACCCCAACAGAAGATGTCGTGGAAGCTGGCGAGGAAAAACAAAAGCTGGCTTTGGATGTGAAGGTCGACAAAAAGGGCGCTTGCGAGCGTCACGTGACCGTCACGATCACCCGTGAAGACATCGATCGTTATTTTGGCAAAGCCTTTGATGACCTCTGCCCGAAGGCGGAAGTTCCTGGCTTTCGCGCCGGTCGTGCGCCGCGGAAATTGGTCGAGTCGCGCTTCAAAGAGCAAATCGCCGATCAGGTCAAAGGCTCCCTGCTCATGGATAGCATGACGCAGGTGAACGAAGAGCATCAGTTCTCGGCGATCAGCGAACCGGACTTCGATTTCGAAGCAATCGAAATCCCCGCCAGCGGTGCGATGACGTTTGAGTTCGACTTGGAAGTTCGCCCCGAATTCGCCTTGCCGGTGTGGAAGGGCTTGTCGCTGGAACGTCCCGTTCGCGACTACACCGACGAAGATGTGACGAACCATCTCAAGGATGTGCTCGCGCGCTTCAGCCACTTGGAGCCCTTCGAGGGTGCTGCCGAGGCCGGCGATTACGTCGTCTGCGATTTGGAATTCAAGCACAATGGCGAAACGATTTCGACTGCTTCGGAGCAAACGATTCGCATTCGTCCTTCCCTCAGCTTTAATGACGCCAACGTCAAGGAATTCGACAAGCTCATGATCGGCGTGAAGGCCGACGAGCAGCGTTCGGCCAAGGCCAAAGTCAGCGAAGGTTGCGAAAACGAAGCCTTGCG
>JBGSHH010000375.1:0-16698 GCA_041752355.1 Pirellulaceae bacterium
TCGACTGGCCAGGGGCTGAATTGGTTCTTCGATCAATGGGCCTATCATGGCGGACATCCCGAGTATCACCTGGCTTGGTCGTGGGACGAAGCAGCTAAGAGCGTGACCGTAACGGTGAAGCAAAAGCAAAAGGTCGATGACCTCACGCCGTTGTTCAATATGCCGGTTGAAATTGAAATCGCCAGCGGCACTTCATCGGAACTCAAACGGGTTACCATCGACAAAGCGGAGGAAACATTTCACTTCTCGGCGGCTAGTCGCCCCACGCGAGTTTGCTTCGATCCCAAAGATTGGCTGCTTAAGAAACTCACCTGCGAAAAGAGCAAGGAAGAGTGGCTCGATCAACTCGCCAATTCGACGTACCTCATGAGCCGCGCGGAAGCGATCGAAGGCTTGAAGGGGTTCAAAGGTGATGCGGATGTACAGGCGGCCTTGATTTCCGCAGCGCGCAAAGACCCGTTTTGGGGCGTGCGTCAGGAAGCAGTGAAAGTATTGGCGAGCTTGAATAAAGACGCCGTCCGCGAGACGTTACTCGTGATCGCCAAACAAGACAATAAATCGTTCGTGCGTCGCGAAGCGCTCACGGCACTGGGGAATTTTTCGCACGATGACGTGAGGAAAGCGCTGCGCGTCGCGATCGCCGAGGATAAGTCTTATTTTGCCATCGCGGATGCCTTGCGCTCGTTGCACAAAATCGATCGCGAGCATTGCACCACCGACCTGCTCGCCGCGCTCGACCAGCCGAGTCATCAACAGGTGATCCTAAAAGCTGCTTGCGATGGGTTGGTCGATCTAAAGGAACCATCCGTCGCCGACAAACTCTCGGCTAAACTCGCCGGCAAGCTGCGTCCTGAGGAACGCATCTATGTGCTCTCTGCCTTGGCGCGAATCAAACCGGACGACAAAGAACTCCTCGACAAGCTCAAGGCGGAACTGAGCAATGACCGCAACAACGTGCGCCGCGCCGCCGTTGACGCGCTGGTCGCCCTCAATCACGCGGACGCCGTTGGCTGGCTGCAAGAGGTGCGTGGGAACGAGGAGAATCTCGGCATGTTGCGCTCCATCGACGAAGCGATCGAAAAACTGCGTCAGTCGCAGAAGCCGCTCAGCGAGGTGCAGAAGGAAGTGGAGGCCCTCCGCAAGCAAAACAAGGCGTTGGAGGAGCGATTGAAAAAGTTGGAAGAGAAGAAGTAGCGGCGGATCATTGTCGGTGCGAGCCGCTAGCAGTTGAGTTCCTCTTGCGGTGTCACTCACCCTCTTGTACTGTCGCGCGAAATCTAGCGTGATAGCGCCAAACAGGGTATCGCCGTGCTGCGTCTTGTCGGATTTGTCTGGTTCCTGGCATTTGCGTTAAGCGGCTGTGCAAGCACCGCGCTTACGCCCATCGCCAATCCCCTAGCGCTGGCTTCTCCCCAGTTCGCGACGATTCAAGTTGCGCATCAAGCAACCCAGGAGCAAGACTGGGAAAGCTTCAACGCCTGCTTTGTCCAGAAGCCGGATGACGAGAACTTCGCCAATCATTTGCGGATGATCTCCGAGTCCAGCAGCACTCCGGAGAGTTGGTTGCTGGCACACTACGAAGCGCATGGTTTGACACAAGCCCATCTCGACACGTTGCGAGCGCTTCCGACTGGCGTGGCGAAGACGCAGGCATTGCAAGACGCGGCCAAGCGGGTTATCGATAAACATGCCTTCTGTGAAGGGATATTGCAGCACCACTTCGCGCCGAAGGCTCGCCAGGGTCAAGGAATGTACGCGGGCGTTCCGACCCAGTTGAGCAAAGTCTCCGAGAAAACAGCGATCGTGGTGCTCAGTTCCATGGGCCCCCAGGAAGTGCCGAGGCAACAAATCCTCTTCATGCGAGCCACGGATGACGGCTGGAAGATCGATCCCAGCCCGCGACTGGGCGAGAAAGGGATAACCCCGACGAGTGAATTCGTCAGGATATCCATTCAAAGCGATAACCGCTCCCCAAGTGGAGCGGCTCGTTAGATCTCCCGTGTCGATCGTTAATAAACCGCAGCAACCTTCTCAATCGCGTGGAGTTGCATACGACGCTCGGCCAACGTCGTGTCGGCGGTGAGCGTCATGGTGACGCTCCAACGTCCTTCGCTATCGCCGCGCACCCACCAGTGTGGAATCATGGCGACCGATTGATGCACGAGTTCAAAACCGCCTTCGCTTTGGCTGACCGTTTCGATGGGGAAGGTCCAGATGCTCGTCGGCTGATTGGCGGCCCACTTCACATCGATACCGAGCCACTCGTCGGTGAGCGCCAAGTCTTTCGCATCGTGTAAGTCGAGCTGCGATTGCAATTGGCCCAATCGTTCGCCATTGGCGCGATGGAAATACCGATCGTCAGCTCCCGAGGGCAAGCCAGCGAAGTTGAACTCGACGCCAAAGTGCAGTGGATAATCCGGCGGCAAGCCTTCCAGCAAATACGCAATTTCGAGTTGGTTCGCACCCGATTCGAGCGTGATGCCTTTGGTAATCTTGATCGGCAGGCCAGCGACGCGACCTTCGCGCGACATCAGCAGTTGCACGCGATCGGTGCTGCGTCGCAATTTGGATTCGTACACACCTTGCAGAAAGTCGCCGCGTTCTTGCGCTTCGCCACGCGCCACGCCTTGGAGCGAAGCATCGTTGTCCCAGAAGTGATCGACCAGACTCTTGCGAGCGTAGTTGTCGTATTGCAATTTCTGATCGAGACCCGCTTGCTTGAACACCACGCGATCGTGAATGCTCGTGGCGTTGCCACCGTTTTGATTCGCGCCCGCCAACACTTTGCGATGATAAGCCTCAGGCCGACGCGTGATGGTGGCCAGCAAGTTATGGCAGATCGTGCGGACATCGAGTTCGTACATCTGCCCACCTTGCGCCGGCGCAACATAGGCGAACAATTTCTCGCTCGAAAGCTTCACTTCCTGCCGTGCGTCAAAATTGAAATCCGCTGCCGTGATTTCGGCGAAGGGACGAATCTTCGCCATCGCCTTATCCAGCAGGTTGTCGGCGGCAATCAATTGATTGAACACAGCATTGCGCAAGTGGGGAAGATAAATACCACCGAACGCGCCGTGCCAATAGCTGCAATTGCATTGGCCGCGATAGAGCGCCGTCCGCGCATTATCGATGGCGTCGCCAGTGATGCCTTCGCGGCGACATTCCTCCAAGCGCTGACTGACTTGCATCATGCGGGAGTACATTTCATCCGCTTCAGGATAGCGAACTTTGAAGTTGCGCCAAAAGCCACCGCGCATGAAACGCTTCACGCGCGGAAAGCGGCTATCATGCTCGAATTCGTGCATGACCGCGTCGTACTCCAACTGCTGATCCACAGGCAGCGCCCACTCGGTCATCTCGCGATAGCTGCCGTCGGGAATGTAGACCTTCCCTTGCGGCGGCACGGTTTCGACGGCTTCAGCCAGCGTGGTGGTAAGCAACCAATCTTTATTCGCGACCAGGCCATCGAAAAAGTTCTTCAACCAACCATTGTCGTAAACATGCTTGTGCGTCTCCGGCCAGGTACCAAACTTTTCGCCGTCGTCGCCAAACACGATCACGGAGTTTGGCTGCTGGTGCGCGATCTCGCGCAAGTAATCGATCGTTTCGTGTGGCTGACCGAACGGGATCAGATAGCGCAATCGTTCGCTGCCTGGGAAGACCGACAGGATCTGTCCGTCGTCTTCAGTGATGTAGTAGCCGTGCAGTTGATCTTCCGTGAGACCGGCATTCTTGAAGTGGAAGTCGTCGAGTACGGTGTACTTGACGCCGGCCACCGCGACATCCTTGGTCATGCTCTGTTCCCACACGCGCTCCGGCATCCACATGCCTTGCACGTTCGCGCCCAGACGATCTTCGAGCCAGGTCGTGTATTGGCTGATCTGGCCGATGCGATCGCGCGAAGGGAGCATTCCGAGAATCGCTTCGTAGAACGAACCGCCTACGATCTCGATCCGCCCTTGTTGCACCAAGCGCGCCAGGCGATCCAGGTATTCGGGGTGGTTGGCGTCGAGCCATTCCATCAAAGGGCCGCTAGTGTGCAGCGACAATCGCAAGTCGGTGTACGGCTCAAAGACGTCCAGAAATGGCAGGTAGCTGTCTTGGTAGGCCTGCTCGAAGACGCCACCAAAATTGCCAATGGGTTGGTGATTGTGGAGTACCAGGCAAAAGCGGATCATCGGATTCATAGGTGTGACGCAGGCTTTACTATTGGGGAGAAAGACGTTGCATCCTTGCCGGTCAAAGCGTCGCCGCTAGCATCCGACATAACGGCGATCGCAAGTACTAATCGGCAACGACGACGCGGTTTAGCTAGTTTTTCCAGCCGGAATATGTTACCGACTTAAATCCGCTGGAAAAATTCTTACTGGCTCTCGCTCGAGTCGTATCGCGGAGAGAATAAAGACCTAACCCCGCAAGGCTGCTGCCGCTTCCTCTGGCGAAACCGGATTAATGAAATAACCGGTACCCCATTCAAAGCCTGCCGCTTTCGTCACACGCGGAAAAATCTCTACATGCCAGTGATAATAGTCGTATGGCAGCGTGTCAAAGGGAGCAGTATGCAAAAAGAAGTTATAAGCAGGACGATTTAACACTGTCTCCATGCGCGTTAGGAGTTTTTGGATAAAACCTCCCAGTTCGCCCAGTTCCTCATCGCTGGGTGCCGTGTTGCTCGCTCCCTGGGGCTGGCGTTGAAACCGTGCGGCAGGCGTGCGCGGTAGCACCCAGACTTCGTAAGGGAATCTGCTAGCAAATGGACAGAACGCCACAAAACGTTCCGACTGGTCGACGATCCGCAAACCAGCCACTAGTTCCTGTTCTAAGATGTCGGCAAAAAGCGATCGACCATGCTTGCTGAAATGCCATTCGCACGATGCCAATTCCGTTTGGATTTCATGCGGAACATGCGGCAGCACGATCAGTTGGCTATGCGTGTGTTCAATGGAAGCGCCCGCTGCGGAACCGACATTCTTGAATACCTGACCATACTTCCAGCGTTCATCCAGTGCGTGCTCGCTTAGTCGATCGCGATAGGCGACCCAGGTGAGGCGGACTTGATCGGCGGTAAGTTGCGTTAGGCTGGCAGCATGCTGCGGTGCCTCGATGATGACTTCATGTACGCCTGCGGCGCTGCAGCGGAGTCCAAACATTTCCTCCCGCACCGGACCGTTCAAATCGCTGCGGACGGCGGGATACTTGTTCGGCACCACGCGCACTTGCCAGTTGGAAGGCTGGCCGGCATGCGGTGGGCCATGACTCGTGCAATAGACTGCCACCGCCTCAGGCGTGACGATCTCATTGCCAGCGCAAAACGGGCAGTCGGTGGCGACGCGCTGCACGGGAGCCGCGACATATTCGTCGGGGCGCGTATCCCGCTCCTGGGCGATGATCACCCAGCGCTGGCTTACCGGATCGAGGCGCAGCTCAGACATGGTTGGTTGTCGAGAATCGAGTGAGACAACGCAGGCGGGGCAGACCGACGTTGGCATGGACAGTTGGGCGACCGACACCAGCAACTTTAATGTAGACACCCTCCGCGACTCTTCCTAGGGCCATCGACCCGTTGAAACAGCAAATTTGGGCGAGTATGCTCGCGAATGACCCTTTCCAATCAACAACTTATCAACAATTGCAACGCATTCGAGCGATGAAGTCGCCGGCGAACTGCTGAACCTCCCGCGCACCACAGCTGTCCCTGGGAAAGAATGTGTACCCAACGTTCCTTCGCGGTTGCCTCCTCGGGAATCAGCACCATGCCGATCAGCAAAGAAATTCTCCATGGCGAGCAGGTGTTTCTGCTCCACAATTTTCTCTCGCCCCAGGAGTGCGCGGCACACATTGCCCGAAGCGAGCAGTCCGGCTACGAAGAAGCGACCATTACCACCAGTCGCGGCGCGGTGATGGAGAAATCCATCCGCGACAATTCTCGCTTGATCGTCGACGATCATGCGCTGGCTAGTGAATGGCTGGAGCGCGCCAAGGCATTTCTGCCCCCGAATTTCGGTGGAGCGAAATTGCGCGACTTCAACGAGCGTTTCCGCTACTATCGCTACGATGTCGGACAGAAGTTTGCCATGCATTATGATGGCTACTATCGGCGCGAAAACGGCGAGCAAAGCCAACTCACTTTCATGGTCTATTTGAATGCTGACTTCAGCGGCGGCGACACGCGCTTCTATCTCGATCCGCGCGTGCCGCACTTGATCGTTCGCCCCGTGGCAGGTACCGCGCTGGTGTTTGTGCATCGTCAACTGCACGAAGGCGCGCCGGTCCACGAAGGTCGAAAGTACGTGCTGCGGACGGATGTGATGTATTGCGTGCCAGCAGCAACGTGACGCATCAGCAAAAGCCGTAGGCGAATAGCCCAGACCGCGAGCCAACCAGACAGCCAACTCGCTGAGGCTAAGGGGCGGGGGGAGGCAAATGCACGGTCGTCTGCGGGAAGGGAATTTCAATGCCCAGTTCGTCGAAGCGGTTCTTGATGCGGCGGAGCATCTCGCGACGGATGGGCATCTTCTTGTCGGGGCGGGTGATGATGCAGAGGCGAATCACCACCGCCGAATCGCCGAGTTGTTCCACGCCCAGCAGTTCCGGCTCTTGCAAGATGGCGTCTTGAAAGCCAGGTTCGCGACAGATTGCTTCGGCTAGTTCGAGCAAGACCGACATCACCTTCTCAATGCGCTCCTTATAGGCGACGCCGATATCGAGCACCACGCGCGACCAGCCGTGTGTGATATTGATGACCGACGTGATTTGCCCGTTGGGGATGAAATAGACTTTGCCTTCAAAGTCTCGCAGTACCGTAATGCGCAACGTGATGCGTTCAACGGTGCCGGTAGAGTCGTTGATGGTGACGACATCGTTGAGTTTGTACTGATTCTACAGGAGAATCATAAAGCCGGTGAAGTAATCGCGAATCAGATTCTGCGCACCAAAGGCCACGGCTAAACCGACCACCGCCACACCGCCCAGCAGCGTGGCAACCGGAACGTTCAAGGTCTGCAAAACGACCAACAAGGCGCCAAGATATAAAGCAGTCTCAATCGCGTTGCTGAACACGCTGACCAACGTTTGCGCGTGGTTCTCGCGTTCTACCTCCGTGCCACGCCCGGCGCGAGCGACAACCGGCAAGAGACGCTTGCTGAAGAAGCGAATCAACCAGCGGAACATTAGCACCAGCAATACAATAATGACGACGCGCGGGAGCGCCACGAGCGTGTACTCTCTCGCCACCACCAGCCAACGTGCGCGACTGGCCTCTTCAGCGGCGGCGGCTTTCTCCGCAGCTTCCCTAGCAGCGGCAAGTTCTTCTTGCTGCAGACCGAGCAATTGTGTTTGTAACGTCTGCACGCGCGCGGTGTGGTCTTGTAGCTCGCTGCTGACGGCTTGCAGCTGCTCGCGCGTCTCGTCACGCTTCTGATTTAGCTCACTCAGCGATTTAAATTCTTTGCCCGCGTTCAACTGCTTATAGATTTCGTCCTCTTGCGTTTGCAGCGTCTGGGCCAGATTGTCGTAGCGCTTATACGCGTTCTCGAGCCTTTTTTTCTCGAGCGTTAGATTCTCTTCCAACACTCGTTTGCGCTCTTTCACTTCCTTGACATCGAGTTGCGCTGCCTCGGCCGCCTGTTCCTTTTCGGAGACTTCCGAATCCGCTTCCGCCACTCGCTTGCTAATGGGTCGTGGAGCTTCCGGCGCGGGAGTTGTGGTCGTGCCGGGCAGCCCGGGCACCACCGAAGAATCCCCGTTGGACTTGCTCTTGTCCTCGGTCGTTTCCGAGGGCGGCGAATTGGTTTCTGGCTTGGGCTGCAGGTTGGCGATGAGCGCTTGGACCGCCTTGCGCTCCGAGATGGCGAGATCGACCCGTTCCTGCGCTAACAGGGTCTTTTTTTCGAGTTGATCGAGCGCTTCCTGGCTGGCGGCGAGTTTCCCCGCATCGTTAGTTTTCTTGAGTTCTTCGGTGTAGACGCGGGTCGTTTCCAGTTCCTGTTTGAGCTTTTCGAACTCGGCGAGCGCCGTGTCGTACTCTTTTTGCCGCGCGGCGAGGTCTGCTTCCAACTTGCGGAGCTGATCGACGGCAGCCGAGGGTGGCGTGGCGGACGCGGGAGTTGGGGATGGCGCCGGTTCTTGCGCGCCGATCACATTGCATACCAAGGCGACTAATAGCAGACAAAGTACCGCGATATTTCGATCCGTCACGCTCGACTCCTTGACGGCGACACAAGACCTCCCACAGTGTTCCAGCTCGGCGCGCCTCTTCCGCTGCCTCGAGCCCAGACCGGCAGTCGACTTCGCGACTGACCGTCATTATACCAAGCCGGGGAAGAGCGCGCGACTAACGCGGGGGCACGGCGCAGGTCGCCGGCAAACTCGCGAACTTGTGGCCGATGGTGCGTCGATAGAGATCGACGTATTGCTCCGCACTATTGGTCCACGACCAATCTTGTCGCATCGCCGTATCCACCAACTGATGCCACACCGACCGATCGTGGCGATAGGTCTCGCAGGCTTTGCGTAACTTACTTTCGAGTTCCGCGACGGAGTAATGATAAAACACAAAACCGTTCGCAAAACCACCGGAAAGATTCGTATGCGATGCATCGACAATCGTATCGGCTAAACCGCCTGTGGCATGAACGACCGGGATTGTGCCGTACTTCAAACTATAAAGCTGATTCAGACCGCATGGCTCGTAGCGGCTGGGCATCACGAAAATGTCGCTACCCGCTTCAATGCGATGGGCCAAATCATCGGAGAAGCCCAACCGCACCGCGACCCGATGCGGGAACTCGCTCGCCATGCGACTGAGCAAATCGTGGTAAACCGGCTCACCGTTCCCTAAGATGACCCACTGCACATCTTCATTGGCAGCCCATTGCTGCATCACGGCGGCGACCAGGTCGAAACCTTTTTGATCGGCTAGACGACCGATCAAACCAATCAACGGCACGAACGGATTCTCTGGCAGGCCGACCTCGCGCTGTAGCGCCGCTTTGCACAGCGGCTTGCGCTCGATCCACGATTGCTCATCGTATTGTGCAGGCAAGTGCGCATCGATCGCCGGATTCCAAACACCGTAGTCAACGCCATTGATGATGCCGGAAAGGACATTGCGCCGCGACTGCAGCACACCTTCAAGGCCACAACCCAGGGGATGTTCTTGAATCTCTTCTGCGTATTTGGGACTGACCGTATTAATGGCATCGGCGAAGACCAAGCCGGTCTTCATCAAATTGAGCCCGCCATAGAACTCCATTTGATGGTAATTGAAATATCGCCAATCAATGCCTGTCAGCGCCATGTCCCAATGCCAGAAATTGCCCTGGTAGGCCATGTTGTGAATCGTAAACAACGAGGCGATATGTTCGTAGCCTTTGGCTTCGCCATATTCGATGTTGAGATAGGCGGGGATCAAGCCTGTTTGCCAATCGTTGCAATGCACCAGATCGGTATTGAGGTTCAGCAGCCGAATGGATTCCAAAACGGCGCGCGAAAAGAAGATGAAACGCTCGCAGTTATCTTTGTAATCTTCGCCGCGCTCGCGATAGAGTTCGGGACGATCGAAGTAGTTATCTTGCTCGACGAGATAAACGGTCGTCTTGCCATCGGGGAGTTGGCTACAGAGCAAACGACCGCGGACGATCTTGCTGCCGATGGGGATATCAAACCAGGTGTCCGTCGGCTCGATGGTCAGTCCGCAATGCCGTGTATGGCGATAGGCAGGCAGGAACACACTCACCGTATGCCCCAGCGCCGTGAGTTGCATGGGCAACGCGCCACAGACATCGGCCAATCCGCCGGTCTTGGCAAAGGGAGTGACTTCGCTCGATGCTAGCAAAATGTTCACGGCGGGCTCTTTTCCCTCAGGGCCTTGATCGATTGCCCTGTATTGCACGCGATGGAACGCCTTCTGGGAAGTCCAAAGCAGGCGAGTTGCGGAAAGTTTCTCGGACGGTGATGGGCGAAGGAAGGGCGGAAAACGCACCCCGCGACGCCGATAGTTGGCACCTCAACTCTATGCCACGGTTAACGAACTGCCCAATGGCTGGGATTACAACACCCAAAGCCATATATGTCAAGGACTTACATGCCACGGACGGGACGCACCCCTAATAACACACCCACCATAAGTGGCAGCGCAAACCTTTTCGGCACCTCGCTACACCAATAGATAGAACAGCAACAGGAGATTATTGACTCCCTTCCCTGCTGCCTGTGGTAAATCATGGTTCACATCGCTCAAGCCGGTTAGAATGAACCCCGGCGAGGCCCTCGTGAACAAGGAATAGCGTGTGAGTTTATTGCCAGAATCGCAACCGCCGTTGGATATCGATGACGTTATCCGACAGTACTTTGCTCGCATCCATCGCGCTGCGTTGGTGCTGTCTGGTAATCCGTGGGATGCCGATGATTTAGCGCAAGAGACTTTCTTAGTGATGGCGAAACAGCCTGCGAGTTTTCAAGGTCGCAGCAGTTTGTATACGTATTTGTACGGCATTCTGCTCAACTTGGATCGTCGCGAGCGCCGGCGCTATGGGATGCGAAGGCGCAAGTTGCAGGTGCTCTGGGATAACGAACCGACAAAACCGCGCACAACCCCAGGGGCCGACACGGCGGCGGAAGTGGGCGAATGGAAGAATAGCTTGTGGGGGCGCGTGGCGCTCCTTCCGGATGGTCAACGCCAGGCGCTCGTGTTGCGTTTTAGCGAACAGTTACGATACGACGAAATTGCCGAAGCCCTGGAATGCCCGTTGGGTACGGTGAAGTCACGCATTTTTCACGGACTACTCGCGCTGCGGCGTGTGCTGGAAGAAGAAGGGGAAGAAGCCCGTCACTTGCCAGAATTTCCGTACGAGGATTTGAGTCGTGCGATTTGATCCCAAGTTAGTACAATCCGAAGACGCTCCACTAGATATCGATGGCGAGATCAATCTGCCGGACGATCTGGTCGAACTCGCGTCGCAGTTGCACGACGATGCCGCGTTTCTTGCGCTGCGTTATCCGGCACAAGTCGTGGCACAAGTTGCGGCACAGGCTAATGTGGTGACTCCCGCCCCGGTGAAAGAATTGCCTGCTCGTTGGTCAGCTTCGCGTCGGCAAGGTTGGTTGGTCGCGACGGCCTCGGCAGCGCTGGTGCTATTGGTGGTCACTTCGCTTTCGAGTCCTACGAATGATGCGGCGCGAACGTTGCGTGAAAGTGCAGCTTCCCCCACACTCCCGATGGCGTCACCCGTAACGGCACCTGTCATTGCCTCACCGCATATCCCTCAAGACCTCCCCCGCTTGCCGGTCCGCACAGCACCGGCGGCGATGTTTTTGAACGGTGTTTCCGGGCCGGAACTCGAGGGCTTGCTCGACTTGTGGCAAAACGAACACGAAACGGATACGCGAATTTCGATTTAGGCAGCGTCGCACCCCCAACCTCTCCACGCTCAGCAAACCTCATGGCGATGCGCGGTTATTTTCCGAAATTGGCTCTGGCGTTGGCGACGCTCGTCGTTGTCGCGAGCAGCCATGCTCAGGAAGCTCCTTCGCTCGAAGCATCTGCTGCCGCCGCCCAAAGTTGTGTCGCCACGGTGCGGGTGCTGGATGCGGCTCAGCATGATGAAAAGTCTCTTCCGCGCGTGACGGTTTGCACAGGCGTATGCGTCGAGAAAGGCTGGATCGTAACGCCTGCTTTTGCGGGTAGCGATTCGCAAATTCGCTTGACACTCCCTGGCGGCGAACAATCCGCCGCGCGACTGCGCGTGATCGATGAGTATTCTGGCCTCGCTCTGCTGGAAGCCGACACGAAGGAACTCAAAGTCCTTAAACCAGCTAACGCCTCGCCCAAGATCGGTGGTTGGCTGGTAAGCGCCGCCGCCTGGGGTGTGGAACAGCCAGTCATTTCGCACGGCATCCTCAGTGGTCGCGAGCGAACGGTCGGCGGCATGCAGTATCCGCCGCTGTTGCAAGTTGACTTGCGCACCACGGAAACCTCCAGTGGCGCGGCGGTCGTCAACATCGCTGGAGAATTGCTCGGCTTGGTCGTGCTGGTGGATGACGGCAAGGACCGGCGCGGTTTCACCTTTGCGGTGCCGGTGTCGCATGTCCAACGCTTGCTACGGGCTAGAGTCGCACAAGGTGTGGTCGATAAGCCCATGGAGGCACAAGGCCCTGACGCGGAGCAGTCTCGCGTAAAGGAGGTGAATACCAGCGTGGTGATTCTCAAACGCCGTCGTCCGATCGTTGGCATGGTGTTGGATGGGATTGGCGAAAGCGTGCTCATCAAGCGCATCGAAAAGAACAGCCCTGCCGAAAAGGCTGGCCTGAAAGTGGGCGATATCATTCAAGCGGTCGATGGCGTGCAGATTCGCTCAGTCTATCAAGCGGTCACCCCCGTCCTCTACAAGCAACCCGGCGACACCATCACCTATCAAGTGCAGCAAGGCCAGGAGATTCGTCAGGTGGAAGTGGTGCTCGGCGGGGGCGTGGAACTCCCGAGGGCGTCAGCGGAAACGATTGGTCAGTTCATTCGTCCTAAGGTCGATATCGAAGGGACTGGTCGCGGAGTTTATGTGAAGCGAACGCCTGGCCGGGCGGAAGTCGCCGAAGTACTGGCTCCCGCAGAAGGGGCCGCGTTGGACGAACAACGCCTTAGTACGCCTGCGGAACAGGTGAAACTCTTGGAACGCGCGCTCGATAGCTATCGCGCCGTCATCACTTATCAGCAAGGGCAACTCTCGCAGCGCGAGGAAGAACGCCACGTCACCGAGCAACACATCAAAACGCTCGAGCGTGACATCGAACTCTTGAAGCGGCGCATGGACGAAGCGAAGTAACGTTATAATCGCTGCCGTCGGAATTCCACTTCGTTCCCTCAGCGCGCCGCTCTCGTATGGATGCCAAAACGGCTCTGCATCTTGAAAAGCTCCCCACGCCGGTCGACTACTGGCAGATGTCGATGCGTCCCTTGATTAGCCTCGTCTTCATTGCGCCCATGCTGGTGCTCTACGAAGTCGGTGTGCTGTGTTTGGGGCGGGGAGCACCGCGCAATGGTGCCGATGTTTGGTTGCGCAACTTTCTCGATTGGATTGGATTTGGGCAATACTTTCTGTTGCCGGTCCTCGTCTGCGGCATTTTGCTCGCCTGGCACTATCTGCGGCGCGATCCTTGGACCATCCGGCGCGATGTGCTGGTTTGGATGTGGATCGAGTCGATGGTCTTTGGCTGGGTTTTACTCTTGATCGCGCAAGTGCAAGGGCGCATGTTCGCGGAACTGGGCGCATCGATTCCGGCAGAGATCGTACTGGCCGCAGGTGAACAGCATGGCTTCTTCAGTCGCATCATCGGCTATCTCGGCGCAGGCATTTATGAGGAACTGCTGTTTAGGTTGATGCTGCTGCCGGTGGCGATTGGGGTGGCGCGCGCTTGTGGGTTATCGTTGCAGAACAGCGCGATCGCAGGCATCCTCGTGGTGAGCTTACTCTTCTCCGCGGCACATTATCGTTTCGATTTTTCGCTTGGACCGTGGCACTTCGGCTCACCCATCGGTGACTCGTGGAGTTTGTATTCGTTTACGTTTCGCTTTTTGGCTGGCGTATTTTTCGCGGTGCTATTTCAATTGCGCGGTTTTGGCATCGCGGCTGGTTCGCATGCTTTGTATGACGTCGCCACTGCGCTCTTTTAGAGATTTGCTAGCAAGCGCGAGAGGTTGCGAGAGTGCTCGCGCGATCGCTGTCAAGACCTGCGAAGATAGTTTCTTTTGTAAACAAAAAGTGGCTTTGTGGTGATGTCGTACGCGGTTTATAATGCAGCCGTGGAAAGAAAACTTATCGTGCGTTCGATGTTCGTCGTAGAAGGGTTCTCGTTGTGCTATCCGCCAGACCGCGTGTTGCCGAGTTGGCTTTTCAAGTGTTCGGTCGCGCCTTGCACCCAGAACTTTTCGACGTCTACAAGACCCGCGAAATTGAACGGGGTGGGTATACCGCCAAGATTCAAATCACCAGTGCTGGCCATCTGATTACCTGGCGGTACCAAGGGATCACGCTCACCGAAGTCGCCGCCAGCGCGCAGCATCCGCTGCCGCAAAAGCGTCGGCTGATGAATTACAAGCTCAAAGGGGAGCGGCACGATCGCCTGGAGTGTCGGGGCGGCATTCGCTATCAGGTCAGCCTGCAACTGGAGCCGGTGGCGCCAGAGATATTCTGGATGTTCCAGGAAGAGCTTTCCAGTGAAGGGGAACGCAAGGGCCTGCTGCACACGTTCGATTCCAGCGGCCGCATGGCCCTGGGCGCGCTGAGCTATATTCATGTGGAAAGCCGCAATCGCATCCTCTTTGTGCAAGCATTTCACACGTTTCCCGACGATTACGCGATTGTGAAAAGCCAGTCGACGTTTGAATTGCCGTAGTCCAATCTGAGAACGCGAGGCAGTCATTCTCGTCTGCCTTCGAATCTAAAGCGTCGGGCCGACAAGAATGTCCGCCCCCACTTCGGTATCATGTGGCGTTTCGGGCTATAATTACCCTGCCGGTGGTGGCTTGAAGACAGACGCAATCGCCCCGTTGGGCGCATGTCAGGCTCGATGTTCGCGGCATCGCCTCGGTCGATGACAACAATACGCCGTGAGTTTGGCGCTATACTGGGCCCAAGAAAAGGGGGCGGCGAGTCGCAAACTCTTCGCCAGTTGCTTCGATCCACCTGCGTTCGCCAATCAACTCGATTCCTTACCTCTCCATTCATGGAGGCATCGAACATGTCGCCGCTCAAGTTCTTCGTCGGTTGCTGGGCACTTTTACTCTCGGCGTCGCTTCAGGCCGCCGATACCTCCACCTTTGACGTGGTCATCTACGGCGGCACCTCAGGAGGCGCGGCGGCGGCAGTGCAAACGGCGCGAATGGGCAAGACCGTGGTGCTGATCGAACCGAGCCAACACATCGGCGGGCTAACCTCTGGCGGCTTGGGCGCGACCGATATTGGCAACAAAGCGGCGATCGGCGGCATCTCGCGCGAGTTCTATCAAAAGATCAAGCAACACTACGCTCAAGACTCCGCCTGGAAACAAGAAAAGTCGGAGAACTATAGCAATCGCAAGCAGAATGCCAACGAAGACACCATGTGGTTTTTTGAACCGCATGTCGCCGAACAGATCTACCGTGATCTGCTCGCGGAACATAAGGTTACTGTCGTACTTGGCGAGCGTCTGGACTTGAAGTCCGGCGTGATGAAAAGCGGCGCTCGCATCACCGCCATCACGATGGAAAGCGGTCGCACCTTCGCAGGCAAGTGCTTCCTCGATGCCACCTACGAAGGCGACTTGCTGGCCAAGGCGGGCGTGTCCTATCACGTCGGTCGCGAAGCAAATGCCACCTACAAGGAAACTCTCAATGGCGTGCAAACGAAACAAGCCACGAAGCATCAACTGATGCCGGGAATCGATCCCTATGTTGTCAAAGGAGACAAGAACAGCGGCCTCCTGCCAGGTATCGATCCAACGGGCCCCGGCGAAGAAGGCTCCGGCGACAAGCGCGTGCAAGCCTATAACTTTCGCATGTGCGTGACCGATGTGGCAGCCAATCGCATGGCGTTCGAGAAGCCCGCAGGTTACGACGAACGCCAGTTTGAACTGCTGTTTCGCAACTTCGAGTCCGGCGAGACGAAAGCGCCCTGGAATCCGATCATGATGCCCAATCGGAAAACCGACGCCAACAACAACTACGGCTTCGCATCGGACTACATCGGCATGAACTACGCCTGGCCCGAGGCGGACTACGAAACGCGCGAGCGGCTCTACAACGAACACCTGCTCTATCAACGTGGCCTGATGTGGACGCTAGCGAATCATCCGCGCGTGCCAGTCAAACTTCGCCAAGAGTTTTCGCGCTGGGGCAATTGCAAAGACGAATTCCCCGAGCATCGAGGCTGGTCGCATCAGATCTATGTGCGAGAAGGTCGGCGGATGATCTCCGACTATGTGATGACGCAGCACAACTGCCAAGGTCGCGCTGTCGCCAGCGATCCCGTCGGACTCGCCGCTTACACGATGGATTCGCATCACGTGCAACGGCATCTCGACAAGGATGGCCACGTTCGTAACGAAGGGGACGTGCAAGTCGGCGGCTTCCCGCCCTACCCTATCGACTATCGTTCGATCGTTCCCAAACAAGACCAGTGCGAAAACTTGCTGGTGCCAGTTTGTCTTTCCGCTTCGCATATCGCCTATGGTTCGATCCGCATGGAACCGGTCTTCATGGTGCTCGGTCAATCGGCTGCAACTGCCGCCGTGCTCGCGATCGACGCTGATGTGCCGGTGCAAAAGGTGGATAGGGCAAAGCTGCGCGAGCGATTGCTGGCCGATAAACAAGTGCTGGCATGGAAGGGAGGTGGGAGCAGCAATGGTGGCACAGGCATCGATCCCAAGTCACTACAAGGCCTGGTCCTGGATGACGAAGCCCTGGCCCGCAAAGGTGAATGGACGTCCAGTGCGTCGATCGGCGGCTACGTCGGCAATCAATATTGGCACGACGGCAACGAAGCCCAGGGCGAAAAGGAAGCCCGCTTCACAGGCAAGGTCGCCAAGGCAGGCACCTACGACGTACGCCTCGCCTATTCCCCCAATCCCAATCGGGCTACCAATGTGCCAGTGCGCGTGGAACATGCCGACGGCGTCACCGACATGAAGATCAATCAGCAAAAGGCGCCCCCCATCGACAAAGCGTTC
>JBGSHH010000376.1:0-7526 GCA_041752355.1 Pirellulaceae bacterium
CGCCGGACTCCGCCGCCCCTCCCACTCCCGCAGCATCACCATCCGCCGTGGCTGCTGGCGCGGGACTCGGTGCCGGACTGGCAGGCGGGATGGATTTTGGTTCGCTGGCGGCGGTGAAAGTCGATCCGAAGCAAGTTGTGCGCGCTGTCGCGGAATCGGCCGGCTGGCAAATGGAAGAGACCGGCGACGACTGGAAAGTGGTTGTCCCCATCGGCAGCACGCGCAAACAAGCCGTGATGATCAAGTTCGGTGCCAAAGATGCAGAAGGGCATGAACTGTTGTCATTGCGCTCGGTCTGCGGACCCTACACCGATCAAAACGCGCCATTGTTGTTGCGATTCAATACGCAGATGGTCGCTGGCGCTTTCGCCGTCGAAAATCTCGGCTCCGGCGATATGGTCGTCGTGCTTGGCAACCAACTCGCCGCCACCGTGAATCCGCCCGAAACGCTCCGTCTCATCACCGCCATCGCTTGGCAAGCCGATAAGGTGGAAGAGAAGCTGGTGGGCGGCGATCAGAACTGATCTCACTAACATCGACTCGTCAGCCAGGCACCGTGGGTACCTCGCTGAAGTTTCGTGTTGGTGCCATCCGATGGGATATGATTGCGATCGTCTTGCGCATGGCAACGCGCGCGATTAGCAAACAGGCTTGTTGATCGCCGTGCAAAGCTAATGACTTGCGGATCTGTTCGGGCGTTTCCTGGATGCCGCGCTTCTTGATCTCCAGGATGCCAATCCGGTGCTCGCGAAAGTAAGATCGCAGCCTTCGTAGATCAAAGGGCAGAACGTCCCGCACACGAAAGCAACTTAGCGCCAAGTCATCGGTGATAGGTGATTCGCCGGTGAGATAGCCACCGTCCCCCGGTGTCAGGGCGAGCAATCCCTGCTCCACTGCCAAAGACGGCGCCACATCCGCAGCCAGGACCGCGGCATGCGACTCGAAGACATAGGCCAAAGGCTCTGGCGCAGCCGCCATCTGCGCGGGCGAGTCACGAACCGTCCGAAACTCGTCCCCTTCGACAACCGTTGCCGTGCGATGATGGGTCGCCAGGTCGCCAAACCAAACCATCAATTGCCGACATTCACCGCGACTCCCAATCCATTGCTGCTCAACGTGCACGGAAAAGGGTGGCTCGATCACCGCCGCAGGAGCGAGCTTCAATGCCCCTCGAGGACGCTTCTCTAGCCAGGCATCGATGATCTCACGCCCCGGTCCGCCGCTGCTGAGCTGCGATGTTCGCTTCCCTTCCAGACGGCGATCTGGATCGATATGCCATACGGCTAGCGACAGTGGATCGATCTCTTCGGCGCGGATCGCCTGCACATGGCAACTGTTAGAGCCTATTAGACGAAGGTTGGTAGAGGCGAAGTGTGCCGTGATCGGATCGGCATCGACACCCAGGACTTCAACTCCGACGCGCGCTCCTTGCTTTGCGAGCGCCAGCAAGTCGCCGCCAATGCCGCAGCAGATATCAGCCGAGATGCCTGCGGTCTGCACGATGCGCTGCGCTTTGAACCATGCAATCGCCTCGTCCGTCGCTTGCTCCAGACCTTTGCGGGTGAAGAACATCTCGCTGGCCCGAGTGAACTTCACTTGGCCGCGGGCGCGGAGTTCTGCCTGCTCAATCACTAAGTGCGCGCGCTCGGCGGAGAGTTCTTTGCGGAGGGAAGAAACCAGTCGCGTGAGTTCACCAGTGTGCTCACTGCAGCGATTGAGATAGGGCAGCGCGGCATCACTGGTCAGCCAGTGGTAGTTGACAAGCGCACCATCGGGAAGTCCAGGTACTTTCATTCTCGTCTTCCGTTGGCCATCATAAGGGCATGGGAGCTGACCCGCCGGTGAAACGATTGGGCGTTTTCTTACATCTGGCGAAAGCCAGCCAGCAACGGGTGCGCCCTCATGTCCGCGATCGCTTGTTAGTGATCGCGGCGACCATGGCCACGCAACTCGATCTGCCGCGCGTGGCCGCCTATTGTCGCCAAATGGTGCTCGAGCACAACCCGCAGCATCTCATCGGGCATTACGTCACCGTCGCCGAAGCGCTCGATGATAGCGACTTTTTGCACTTGCTCAAACAGTTGCAACGGCGGTTTCCCTTGGAGGAAGCCGAGCGGATGCTGGTATCACTGGGCATCGATTTGGGACGCGAGTGGGACACGTATTACACGACCGAGGAATACGCGGCAGCGCTGCTCGGCGAAACACCCGAATCACTCGCAGAACGATTCCCATCATCGTAGCCGCAGGCGTCCGTTTGCCGTGCGCTGCTTGTTCGTCACACCTCTCACGCTGGAGCGTGCTGAATACTAGGTTCGCAACGAATGCGCGGCGAATAATTAAAGAAGCCAAGTCGCCGCCGACTGCTGGTCGATGACGTGAATGAAACGCCGCCTTAGCGCAGGACATTCACCATGAACGAGAAGATCAAAAAGTACGCGTTTGTGCCGATCTTGCTGGCTGCGTTGGGATTGCCTTATGCCGCGTTTGATGGCAACTTCGGCAAACTCCTCGCCAAGTTCTCAGGTGGCAGCGGCGCTGCATCCACAACTTATGATCCGTTGACATCGAGTCTGAATGGAGATACGCCGGCCTGGGGCGGCAACACTGCAGCGCTCACCAACAAACCGATCGCGCAGCGCCTCGAAGGCCCCACCGTCAACGATTTTCGCGACGTGATTCGATTCGATATTTCACCGCGCTGGGTGAGCGAGAATTGGTCGCGCGTATCAACCGTCACTTCGGAACTGGAACTCGAAGGAGTGCGCGTGCCATTGGTGACCGGCGGTAAGACCGACGATCTGGCCGGCTCGCTCACCTATTACTTCGACAAGAATCACGTCGTCCAACGTGTCACCTTTTATGGCACGACCGGCGATGAACGAAGACTGGTGACGCTGATGGGGACAGTGTTCGAGTTTCGCGAACAACCTTCGATCGGCGGCAGCATGTTCGTCGTCACCAACAATGGCGAGCCGATTAGCCTGTTGCGCATCGCCAATGCGCCAGTTGTGCGGGCGACCGTTCCCAACGCCAACCGCGAGATCATGCTGGAAATCAATCGCCCCGTGACGTTCGCCAAACTCAGTCAAGAAATGCAAGGCGTGTTAGTGCGCGATGCCCAGGCAAAACGCTGGTAGGAGAATTAGGGAGGCGTTTCCCTCGCCTGCCCTTTACGGCTCCAGCGGGTCCAACGGCGGATTAAACTTCGGCTCCATCGGCGCGCGCTTGGCACCATCTAGTTGCTGCAAGCGCCGTTCGAGTTGATCAATGCGGGCTTGCAGGGCTTCGACTTGCGACTGTAAAGCTTGAATCTGTTGCGTGCTGTCGACGGCGGCGGCGGGATTGTTCGGTTGGATCACCACGGAGTCGATCGCCTTTTCCAGTCTTCGCAACAACGGACGGTCGTTGGCAGGCTCGGGAACAGGTGCTTCCACAACACCGGCGGGAACAAGTCGCACCTTCTTGCGAAAGGCTTGCTCGCGCTGATAGTACGAAAGCTCCACAAAATCGCCAGGTTCCGCGGCGGCAACAATCGCGGCAAGGTCCTCTGGCGAATCGACGCGCTGACCATCCACCGCGACGATCGCGGCCCCCAGCGGCAAACCATAGCGATCGGCCGGCGAGCCTTGGACGATGCTCACGATGATCGCGCCACGGCGAATGGAAAGTCCATACAAGCGCTGCAACTCGGCGGTAACGGGTTCCGCGCGGACGCCAAGTTGCGCTGGGCCAGCCACCACTTCCGGCAATGGCTCCTCGGGCGGAAGATCATTGCGGGGAACAGGCAACGATTCGGCGGTTCGCCCCGCCAACACGATGCTTATCTTCTGCGGACGACCACTGCGATTCACCACAAAATCGATGCGCGAACCAGCAGGCAAGTCGCCCACCACTCCCGCCATATCGTCGAGCGTTTTGAGTTCGACCCCGCCTGCCGTCACTAACCGATCGCCCGGCTGAATGCCCGCTTCATCGGCGGGTCCGCCAGCACGGACACTCACCACTTCCACGCCGCCATCTTTGTTGTCCGCAGTCAGCCCAAGGTAGCCAGGAGCGATCGACTGCGGAGCAGCGCGCGGAGTGGCCGGCGCGGCATCGCCGACTTGCTTCTCCAGACGCTCCAAGATCGACTGGGCCTGGGCGATATGAGTGGTCGCCAACAGCAGGGCCAGCATCGTCGAATTAGCCAACCAAAGCTTGATGCGCGCTTGCATGGACTTGCTCCTGGGCGGTGCGCAAAGGGAAATGAGGCAATCTCTATTATAGGGACGGAAGCAAATCGCGTATGCTGGAGAAATCATGACAAATCTCACGGATGATGACATCGTAATACGGCCCGTGCCCATGGACCGTTGGCCACAAGCGTTGGAATTGGTCCTCTCTCGTCGGTCGACGGCCGAGCGGGTCCGCTTGATGTGGTGGATATTTCAAGGAAATGCGCAAACAACATTGACTGGGCTATTAGGAGCATTTGAAAAAGAGCGAATCGTCGGGGCGACCATGGTCATCGCCATGCCGGGACGGACGGCAATCACCTATCAGCCGCGCGTGCAGCCAGACATTCCCGAAACAACAACTGCGCGACTTTGGCAGGCCATGGACGCTTACTTGCGTGAGCAGCGAGTGCGTTTGGCGCAAGAAGTACTCCCCATGGATGCCCTCGCCGACGCTGCCACATCGCAGGCCGCAGGCTTCGATTTGGCAACGGAACTTGTCTACTACTGCTGCGATACCTCACTTGCGCCTGCAGGTTTTAGCTCGGCCCCCCTGACCACGACGGCCTGCGAAGCGGTGGATCGGGAGCGACTGGCACCACTGATTGAGGCGACTTACGAGAAAACGCTCGATTGTCAGGAGCTTAATGGCGTTCGTTCTTCCGTTGATGTTATCGATGGATATCTAGAGGGAGGCGCCTGGCAATCCGAACGTTGGCGGTTCTTACAGGCAGAGGGCCAGGATGTAGGTTGCATCTTACTGATGCAACGCAGCCCTGACAGCTGCGAATTGATCTATCTCGGACTCATTCCTAGTGCGCGCGGCCGAGGGTGGGGACGGCTGGCGACCGGGGCAGCGCTAAGGCTGGCAAAAGAGTTGGGATGTAACGAGCTAACGGTCGCCACTGATACGCGCAACACCCCCGCGCGAAGGGTTTACGAGCAAGCTGGCTTCGTGGAGTTCGACCGCCGACGCGTTTTGCTACGGGTGATCGACGAGAAGCCGGCGGATTCTTTCCACAAATCATCGCAAGCCATTGGAATTAAATGACTTGCACCACGAACATAATCGCGAAAATTCTTTGGCATTCAACTTTTGGACATACTATCCACGTCAAATCTTTATCTTGTAGGATCTCTCCTGGGGACGATTTTGCTTCGCTTCGCCCACTTTTTCCGCGAAATCCGTAGGCGGCTTAACGCGAACTAAAAAAACTTCACGGCGCGCTCGTCAAGAGGCTTGAATGGAACGCTAGCAGTATTAGAATCACACGCCTCAGGGATTCATGACGTATCTCGGGCGAGGCAATTGCCTCCGCAATTCCTCACCAACCTCGTTTCGCACGTACTGCCAGTGGCCGGCAGGATCCGCGGAGTCGTTCGACTCTGGATTCAACTCACCTTTAGGGAGTTTTAGCTGCCGCTGACGTTGCGCGCTTAGGACGCCAGCCAACGTGACCAAGGACGATAAGGAGATCGTGTCTGTCCTGCACCAAAAGCTGGCGGACAAGGTCGGACAGGAACGTTTTGAACTCTGGTTCAAGACGGGAGTAGAGCTCGCCACCGAGGGACAAACCCTCTTGGTGCTGGGGGGACACGCCTTCACGCTGGAGCGAATCCGCAAATCGTTCCGTACCGAACTGTTGCTGGTTGCCAGTGAAGTGTTGGGCGAAGGGAGCGCGCTCGAATTTCGTTTGGCAGATTTACTCGCTCGACCGGCAAATAGTGTGACGGTGAGAAGCGAACCCGCGCCGAATCAGCTAACGGTCAGCCAACATTCCGAGCACAAACCGTCGCCGGAGACGGCCGCTCCTAACCACGCGCCAAGTCGTCCGCGCCGCGCCTTGGCGAGCTTGGACACTTACCTGGTCTTCGATGGTAATCGCCTGGCCCATGCCGCCGCGAAGTCGATCAGTCCGCGCCTGGGTTTAGTGTCACCGCTGTTTTTGCATGGTCCATCCGGTTGCGGCAAGACGCATTTGCTGGAAGGAATCTGTCAGGCCGCGCGGCGACAGAGTCGCGAGCGACGGGTCGTTTCACTCTCGGCGGAACAATTCACCAGCTACTTTTTGGAAGCGCTGCAAGGGAGTGGCCTGCCGAGCTTTCGTCGCAAGTATCGCGACCTTGACTTGCTGGTGATCGACGACGTGCAATTCTTCGTCGGCAAGAAGGCGACATTGGTTGAGTTGCAGCACACGATGGATACGCTGGCTCGCGCGGGCAAGCAGTTGGTCCTCGCGGCCGATCGTTCGCCTGCGGAATTGCTCGGCCTGGGAACGGAGCTCGCTGGCCGAATGTCAGGCGGTTTGGTGTGCAGCATGGAAGCGGCGGACGAACCGACGCGACTGGGAATGTTGCTGCATTTCTCGCACAAGCTATCAGCGAACATCCCCGAAGACGTGCTCCGCCACCTGGCCGCGCACTTCCCGGGCGATGGCCGACAATTGCAAGGCGCGCTACACCGGATCGTCGCCATCAGCGAGGCTTACGAATCGCCAATCACGCTTTCGCTGGCGATCAAGGCGATTGCCGACTTGCTCCCGACTGCGCGGCGGGCGGTGCAGCTGGTCGATATCGAAAAAGCGATTTGTCAGGTATTCGGTATCGTGCCGGATCAACTCCATGCCGAAAAGCGCACCAAGAAAGTGAATGTACCGCGCAAGCTGGCGATGTATTTGGCCCGCAAATACACGCGCTCCGCGCTAACGGAAATTGGCGAATACTTCGGTCGTCGCAGTCACAGCACCGTGATCGCCGCCCAGAACAACGTCGAAAAATCGCGCGGCGAGAACACCACCGTGCAAGTTGCCCAAGGCGAGTGCCTTTTGGAAGACGCCATCCGCCGCGTGTTGGCGGAGTTACGGGTCGGCTAGTTCTCCTATCACCTAGCGTAGTCCTCTTGTGTGTCGTGCCTGGTAATTGATTCAATACATGGCACGCATGAAAATCCTCCTTACCAATGACGATGGCATCGACGCGCCTGGGCTGGTAGCATTGGAAAATGCAGCCCGTTCGCTGGGTGAATTGCTTATTGTCGCTCCCGACCGACATCTTTCCGGCTGTAGTCATCAAACGACGACGGATCGCGATTTGGAGCTGCGCGAACTCTCGGCCAATCGCTTTAGCCTCGATGGCACGCCCGCCGATTGCGTTCGCGTGGCGCTATTACATTTGGCCAGCGATATTGATGTCGTGCTTTCCGGCATCAACGATGGTGGGAATTTGGGGGTCGATGTGTTTATGTCTGGCACCGTTGCCGCAGCGCGCGAAGCAGCGCTGTTCGGCAAACAG
Source organism: Pirellulaceae bacterium (assembly GCA_041752355.1). Lineage (GTDB taxonomy): Bacteria > Planctomycetota > Planctomycetia > Pirellulales > Pirellulaceae > JAEZGD01. The sequence goes on from JBGSHH010000376.1 coordinate 7,509, forward strand.
GCTCTCGCGATTTCACAA
>JBGSHH010000377.1:0-2444 GCA_041752355.1 Pirellulaceae bacterium
GAGCCTTGAGCGGTTCCCAGCAATTGCCGACCCTACGCGCCGTGGTCTGGCGGTGCGTCGTGGGATCCGTTTCGAAGGGATTCGTTTCGCTCGGCTGTGGATCGCCATCCACTTCGCGAAAATTCATGGGTGTTGCTCCAAAGGGTGTGAATGCCTAATGTAACTCAAGCAATTCAAAAGGAAAGCGCGAACGACCCGATGACTATCTCCCCCCCGCCCTCAAAAAATGAACTAAACGCTCTGGCACCGCGGCCGCGGTGGAATCAAGGCGGAATTTGGATGGGGGCGAGTTGCGAAGGACTCTGGCGAATTGCGCGGCAATATCGTTTTCAGGTCGCTCCGCGATACTGGTTGGATTTCGGTTTCGATAGTTGCGCTGCAGCATTCAACAGCGTGCTGCGTGGTTGTGAGTCGCTGTTGTGGTGCCAACGATTGAGAGCAATGGAATTGCCGACCGATCCGGTGTTTGTGCTGGGACACTGGCGAACAGGTACAACGCTGTTACATGAACTGCTCGCTCTCGATCCTCGCCATCGCGCGCCGACCACGTATGAGTGTTTGTTGCCAGCGCACTTCTTGTTGACGGATCGTTGGCTGCGACCGTGGACGGAGTTCGCGCTCCCCAAAACGCGCGGCTTCGATAATATTTCCGTCACTTGGAGTAAGCCGCAGGAAGACGAACTTGCCTTGGCGCTGCTCGGTCAAGGCTCACCTTACACCAGCATTGCGTTTCCTAACGCGGAGCGTTTGGATCATGCGTATCTCGATTTGGATGAACTAACGGAAGACGAGCAAGAGCGCTGGCGGAGTTGCTGGACGAGCTTTCTTAAGCGATTACTGGCCCTTCGTCCAGGTCGACTGATCATCAAATCACCGACGCATACCTGCCGCGTACCGATGTTGCTCAAGGTTTTTCCGCAAGCCAAGTTTGTTTATGTGGTGCGCGATCCGACGCCGGTTTATTTGTCCACGATCAAACTCTGGCGAACGCTGTTCGCCGTCCATGGCTATCAACGACCAACATTCACGGGACTGGAGGAAGAAGTGCTGGCGAATTTTGCGCACTTTCACGAACGGTTCGAAGCGACGAAGAGTCTCATTCCGCCAGAGAATCTACTCACAGTGAAGTATGAAAGCCTGGTCGCTGATCCGCGCACCATGCTCGCTGAGATCTATCGTCGGCTGGACTTGGGGGACGATAGCCAGGCAAAGCCACCGGTCGAGGACTATCTACAAGCGCAACGCGACTATCAACGCAATCAGCATGAATTCGACGAAGCCACGAAAGAGAAGCTCCGCCAACGGTGGCGCGGCTACTATGAATTGCATGGGTATTGAGCGGCGGGCTATACTACCAGTCCTTCACGATGGCTCGCGCCTTGGCCTTTGGATGTCGCGTTTTTCGGAGAATCGATCATGCTGCTCAAGAGAATTGTTTTCGGCCTCGCCCTGTCGGCTGCATGCCTGACCTGCGTGGCATCAGCTCAGACGAACGAATCGGCGAGTGCGATGCCCCTGGTCGCACCAGAACGCGTGGGGCTGGATAGCGCCAAACTACGCCAGATCAAGGAAAAGATGGCGGATTACGTCGCCAATAAACAGCTGGCCGGCGCGGTGACATTGATAGGCTATCGAGGCCAGATCGTGGAATTGGATGCGGTGGGTGATGCAGTGCTCGAACCGCAACGTCCCATGCGGATGGATAGCCTCTTCGCCATCGCATCGATGACAAAGCCCATTACCGGTGCCGCTTTGATGATTTTGGTCGATGAGGGGAAAGTGTCGCTCGATGATCCGGTTGCGAAGTACTTGCCGGAGTTCAAGGATGTGAAGTTTGCCAATGGGGATAAGCCGAAACGTGAAATTACCCTGCGCGATTTGGTGACGCACACCTCTGGCGTCATCGGCGATCAGAATACCATGGGGACTTTGCGCGAGACGGCCAAGAAGTTGGCCGAACGGCCACTGGGTTTTCAACCAGGCGAAAAGTTCCAGTACAGCCCTGGCATGTCGGTGGCCGGCGCGGTGATCGAAGTCGTAGCGGATATGCCTTACGAGAAGTTCCTCAGCGAGCGACTGTTTCAGCCGCTCGACATGGTCGACACGACGTTTCACCCCACTTCGCAGCAACAGGCTCGTCTGGCGCAGGTCTATGGACCGAACAAAGACAAGTCGGCGCTCGAACCCGTGAACAGTTGGATCGCCGAAGTTTCACCGACACGCACGCCCAATCCCAGCGGCGGGCTTTTCAGCACGGCAACCGACATCGCCCATTTCTATCAGATGCTGCTCAACCAAGGTGAGTTTGGCGATAAGCGAATTATGTCGCAGAAAGCGGTTAAGGAGTTCTCCAGCATTCACACGGGCGATTTGCCAACAGCGTTCACGCCGGGAAATGGCTGGGGCGTTGGCTGTTGTATCGTGCGCGATCCGCAAGGACCCAC
>JBGSHH010000378.1:0-5341 GCA_041752355.1 Pirellulaceae bacterium
GGTCGTGCTGCTCACGCCTGGTGTTTATAACTCGGCTTATTATGAGCATTCGTTTCTGGCACAACAGATGGGCGTCGAACTGGTCGAGGGGCGCGATCTGGTCGTGCGCGATGGCTTTGTTCATATGCGCACCACCTCTGGCTTTGAGCGCGTTGACGTGATCTATCGCCGCATTGACGACGACTTCATCGATCCCCAGGCTTTTCGCAAGGACTCCCTGCTCGGCGTGCCGGGCTTGATGGATGTCTATCGCACAGGTCGCGTGCCGAGGGCCAACGCCCCTGGCACCGGCGTCGCCGACGACAAAGTGATCTACGCCTTCGTGCCACAGATGATCAAGTTCTATTTGAACGAGGAAATACTGCTCCCCAATGTGCCGACGTATGTCTGCTACGACGAGGAGCAGCGCAAGTACGTACTGGACCATCTCGACGAGCTGGTCGTTAAGGCTGCCAATGAGTCAGGCGGCTATGGAATGCTGGTTGGCCCGCATTCCACGAAAGAGCAACAACAGCAATTCGCTGAAAAGATCAAGGAGAACCCTCGCAACTATATCGCGCAACCGACACTTTCGCTTTCCCGCGTCCCCACGATTGTCGATGGCCGCTTTGAAGGCCGTCACGTCGATCTTCGCCCTTACATTCTCTATGGCGAAGAGATTTTTGTTCTTCCCGGCGGCCTCACGCGCGTCGCGCTCAAGAAAGGTTCGCTCGTCGTCAACTCCTCGCAAGGTGGCGGCAGCAAAGACACCTGGGTGTTAACTTCCTCGGCGCAGGCGGAAGAAACGGATAAAGCGTAGTTCGAAAGCGGAAGGTGGAAAGCGGAAAGCGGAAAGCGGAAAGCGGAAAAATCGAGAGGAAGGCTAACTAATCTCCATTAATCCCCAAATTGTGAGGTGAATCATGCGTATGGAATTTTTGCGAGAACGCACGAAACAATATGGTTTGCGCGTTATCAATCTTTTCGCCGCCTTGCCTAAACTCAAGCAAGCGGAAGTTATTGGCTTGCAATTGCTGCGTTCCGGCACGAGCGTTGCCTCCAATTTTCGTGAGGGTTCACGCGCACGATCAGACGCCGAATTCATCTCCAAACTTGGAACTGTGGAACAAGAACTCGACGAGTCGCTGCTCTGGCTGGAGTACTTAGTCGATGCGAAGATCATGAAGGCTTCGCGCCTCGCACCGCTGATGGACGAGACCGAGCAATTGCTAAAGATAATTGTCACCGCCATTCGAAAAACAAAATCGCGTCGCGATCGCTAATACACTCGCACTTCCGCTTTCCGCTTTCCACCTTCGGCTGTTCATTATGCTTTCCCGCGTTGCCGAGTCCATTTACTGGATCGCCCGTTGTATCGAACGTGCGGAGAATATCTCGCGCTTCATCGACGTTACTCTCAATGTCATTCTCGATCAGCCTGAAGGTTCCGCTGAGCCTTGGTTGCCGCTGGTCAATATCACAGGGGATCACAAGCTCTTTAAAGAGCGTTATGGTGAGCCAACTAGCGAGAACGTCATCAAGTTCTTGACATTCGACCCGGAGTATCCCAATTCCATTTTGTCCTGTTTGCACGGCGCCCGAGAGAACGCCCGCAGCGTGCGCGAGACCATTTCTTCGGAGATGTGGGAGCAACTAAATGTCTTTTACTACATGGTGATGGATGCCGCGATCCGCGGTGAGACGCTCGATTCGCCGCAGGACTTCTTTCACGAAGTGAAGCAAGCTTGCCATCTTTTCAATGGCATCACCGATGGCACGCTGTCGCGCAATCAGGGTTGGCACTTCTTCCAGTTGGGGCAAATGCTGGAACGCGCTGATAAAACTTCGCGCATCTTGGACGTCAAGTATTTCATTCTGCTGCCGCGCGTGGCCGATGTCGGCTCGCCGCTGGATGACCTGCAATGGCAAGCCGTGCTCAGGAGCGTCAGTGGTTTTGAAATGTATCGCAAACGCTATCACAAAATCACACCGGCGCGCGTCGTGGACTTTCTGGTACTCGATCACGCTTTTCCTCGCGCGATTCAATATTGCGTGGAAATGGCCGATCACTCCCTGCACGCCATCAGCGGTAAGCCGATCGGAGCGTTCGGAAACAAAGCGGAACAACGCCTGGGCCAATTGCGTAGCGAACTGGCTTATAGCAATGTGGACGAAATTGTCGCGCTGGGTTTGCACGACTTTCTCGATGGCCTGCAAACCAAGCTCAACAAAGTTGGCGACGCGATCCATGGCACGTTTTTCGCCATGCGGCCCACGAAAGCCGGGTAGCCTCCTCTTGCATCGACGCGCCGCAATTGTTCCACTAATTGGCGCTCAGGCATAAGCACATTCTACGACTCGCCAGTATAAGGACGGACCGCGATGGGACATGAAAAAGCTTACGACAGCGTCACGGGATCAATCGGCCGCACGCCGCTCATCCGCATCAATCGCCTTGGCCCCGCTGGTGGTGCGACGATCTATGCCAAATGCGAGTTCTTCAATCCGCTCAACAGCGTGAAAGATCGCATCGGCAACGCCATGATCGCCGACGCTGAAAAACGGGGCATCATCAACAAAGAAACACAGATCATCGAGCCCACCTCCGGCAATACCGGCATCGCGTTGGCGTTCGTTTGCGCCGCCAAAGGTTACAAGCTCACGCTCACCATGCCGGAATCGATGTCGGTCGAGCGCCGCGCGCTGCTGCGCGTGATGGGCGCGAATCTCGTGCTCACCCCCGCTGCCGAAGGCATGCGCGGGGCAATCAATGCCGCTAGTGAATTGGTCGAGAAGACAGACAACGCTTGGATGCCGCAACAATTCGAGAATCCCGCCAATCCGGCTATTCATGAAGCAACCACGGGCCCGGAGATCTGGGACGCGCTGGATGGCAATGTCGACGCAATTATTTCCGGCGTCGGCACGGGCGGCACCATCACCGGCGTGGCCCGCTACATCAAAAAGAAGAACCCGAACTTTAAAGCGATCGCTGTCGAACCGACCACCTCGCCTGTCATCGGCGGCGGCAAGCCGGGGCGTCATCGTATCCAAGGGATTGGTGCAGGGTTCATTCCCAAGAATCTCGATACCAGCATTGTCGACGAAGTGGTGACCGTTGACGATGAGGAAGCCTTTGAATGGGGCCGCCAACTCGCCAGCCAAGAAGGGCTCGTCGCGGGTATCAGCAGCGGGGCCAATATGTGCGCCGCCGCAAAAGTTGCCGCCCGTCCGGAATTCCAAGGCAAGCGAATCGTCACTGTCATGTGCAGCCTTGGCGAACGTTACCTCTCCACACCGCTATTTGGTGGCCTGACAGGTTGAGCCTGGCAACGCCAAGGACCGTCAACGAGGGAGAGCGCGACGCTCTCCCTTTTTTCGTGACTAGGATTAAAGCAGTTCGTGAATCGGTTTGGCTGCTTTATCGACGAGCGTCATGGGGCGACCGCCGGGAGCCATGAACTCTTCCTTGCCATGGATGCCTAAGGCTGCGCAAATCGTTGCGACGTAATCTGGAGCGTTGATCGGACGATCTTCCACGGCCCCACCAGGGTTCTTTCCCTGCTCCGTAGTCTTACCGATCACTTGCCCCGTCTTGATGCCACCACCGGCCCACACGGTCGACCAAGCGTTGCAAAAATGTCCGCCGCCATCGCCGGGCGAGCGCCCGAACTCACCCATCCAAATGACCAGGGTATCCTCCAACATGCCACGCTGCTTCAGGTCAGCGATCAACGTCGCCATGCCTGCATCCATCCAAGGCGCGCGTTCGCTGATGCGTTTCGCGGCTCCTTCGTGATCATCCCAACCGCGATGAAAAACCTCCACGAACGATACCCCTGCTTCCACAAGTCGCCGGGCGAGCAAACACGATTGACCAAACTTGTGCTCACCGTAGGCTTCCCTAAGCTTAGCGGGCTCTTCGTCCAAATTGAACGCCTTCGCTCGCTTGGAGCGCATCAGTCGCACCGCGCGCTCAAACGCGGCTTGCTTTGCGCCAACGGCCGGCAAAGGGTACTCGCTCGCGAATCGCTGTTCGCTCCGCGACAACAATTCTAAGCGGGCTGCCAGATCGCCTCCGTCGGCCTGGAGGTTCTCCAATCCTTGATAGGGATCATGAACGGCCAGTGGCGAATGCTGTGGACCGAGGTAGGCTGGCACCGAACGATAGAGCCGACCGCCGTTGCCTTTATCAAAGCCGGCATCAATGGTGACAAAGCTGGGGATGTCGTCACCTTGGAGGCCGATTTGTGAGGAAGCAATGCAACCGATGGCGGGATGCTCGAACGCACCCGCGCGTTTGTAGCCTGTATGCAAATAGTACTTGGCGTCGTAATGATCGTTGATTTCGGTGCGCATGGATCGCAAGATCGCCATATCTTGCATGCACATCGAAAGCTTCGGCAATTGCTCGACGATTTGAATGCCGGGCACACTCGTGGAAACCGCTTTGAATTCGCCGCCCGGCTTGGGATCGAAAGTGTGTTGCTGACTCGGTCCGCCATCCATCCAGAGCAAGATACATGCCTTGGCGGCCGAACGTTGGGTCGAAGCCGCGCGCGCGAGCGACTCAAACCAGGGGACCGACACACCCGAAAGCATGCCTGCCGCCGATAGCTTCAGGAGTTCGCGACGCCGTAGTGAAGAGGAAGAATCGTGCATAGCGATCAACGGCTGTTAGAGTGACGATAGACAAAGGCGACAGGAATCTTGATCAGCGGACCATCAAGTACTCGCTTCGATTGACCAGCATCCAGAGGACACCTGTCAAGCCTTGACGCATGTCGGTTGCGCGAGTGACATAATCCATGGCTTCGGCCGCTTCTTCACGCGACGGCGGCCGCGATAGCGTGGATAAATAGAGCCAGGCGATAGCTTCCTCTTGGCCTGGCTCGGGCTTCGATTTAAGAAACTCATCGAGGGCTTTGCTACCGCCAGTCAGTCTCGGATGATTCATGATGGTGAGCAGTTGTGGGATGCCGTGGGTAAAATCGGCGGCATCCTCTTCATTTGTGCAGAATTTGCGTTGAAATTCCAAGTAGGCATCGCCAACCGGCGCGCTCTCACCATTGGTATTGCCGTTCTTGGGATCGATTGCGCGTAGGTCCAGTTTCGGATCGCCATAGGCCATTTTTAGTGAATCGAGTAGCACATCCGCGCTCAGCACGCGAAGCGCCGCGCGCCCAAACAACTTCTGTTGAGCTGCGGCTTGCGATTCACCCAGTGCGGTGTCGACGCGACTGCTGCGCTGGTACGCCTGCGAATTGCACAGGCAGCGAAACAAATGCTTGACATCGAATCCGGAGGCGGCAAACTCGTTGGCCAGCAACGTCATGAGGCCGGGATGCGAGGGAGGATTCAA
>JBGSHH010000379.1:0-5997 GCA_041752355.1 Pirellulaceae bacterium
CGGTGTCCGAAGCGATTCCTCAAAGACCCAGCGCTTATCGAACCAACCATGTTCGCCCAGGAAAAAGCCTTGATCCGACGAGCAAATGACGATGGTGTTCTCGGCCAGTCCTTCGTCGTCCAGGTATTTCAGCAAACGGCCGATGTTGTCGTCGACCGCTTTAACGCACCCGAGATAGTCGTGCATGTATCGGTTGTAGCGCCACCGTACCAAATCCTGGCCTTTGAGATTGGCTTCACGATAGGCGGCGTTGCGTGGTTCGTAGTATTCGTTCCAAACTTTACGTTGCTCTTCATTCAAGCTCGGTGGCACACGCAATTTGGCATCCAGATCGCTGAACGTGCGATCGATACCCATATCGTGATCGCTGATCGCCTTGCTGCGTCCAGCGTAATCGTCGAAGAGCGTTTCTGGCTCGGGATACTTGCGGTCTTTGTCCCAGCCCAGGTCACGCAAAGCGGGAGACCACTCACGATGGGGCGCCTTGTGTTGCGTCATCAGCATGAAGGGCTTCGACTTGTCGCGGTTCTTCAAATACTCAATCGATAGATCGGTGACGACGTCGGTCACATAGCCAGTATGAACTTCACGCTTGCCTTGATTGAACATCGGCGGGTTATAGTACTGCCCTTGCCCTGGCAGGATGTTCCACGTGTCGAAACCGACGGGATCGGTCCCTAAATGCCACTTGCCGATGATCGCCGTCGAATAACCGGCGCCTTGCAGCAGTTTCGGAAAGGTTTGTTGGCTGCTGTCGAAGCGACTGTTGGAGTTGTTGTAAAAGCCGTTGAGATGCGAGTACTTGCCTGTCAAGATCGTGGCGCGACTGGGACCACAAATCGAGTTGGTGACTAGGCAGCGGTCGAAGCGCATCCCTTCGCGCGCAATGCGATCCATGTTCGGCGTCTGGAGTAACTTGCGGCTATCGCCATAACTGCTAATCGCCTGACAGGTGAGATCGTCGGAGAAGATGAAAACGATGTTTGGACGTTGCGCCTCGGCGGCCACCGCCAGACTCGGACCGCTGGCGCAAACCGATAACAGGCCGATCACTAACTGCGACCCAACTTTCCACATGATGCCAAGCTCCCAAGGTGTGCGTGGGGATTCGTTCCATACTCATAAGGCGGGCATTGGACGGCGGAAGAATGTCCGCGGCTCGTCGCATTCTAACCCGCCACGATAGGCCAATGGGGCAATAGCGCCCGTCAACCGGCCAGCAATTCGTAGCTAAAAACTCAATCCCGGTTCACGATCTAAGATGCTTGGAACGCGGGATTATTGCGAACGAACCGAAAACTTTGCCCGGTCGCGCCCCTTCGGGTCTTCTTTAGGGAAAACAAAGCACCGTTGGCGTACTTCATCCAACCGGGCTGGTTAAGACCCCTCTCTCAGAGCGTCCCACCGCCACGAAGTCCCTTGCTGCGTTTGAGTTGCGGCTATCCGCAGGTTAAGCTATGGAAACCCTCATCTCCCTGACATCTCGCGTTTGCGCTATGCCTATTGCTCTCTCTTCCTCGAGTGCTTCCTCCTTTACCCTCCTGAAACGAGTCAGGGCGAAGGAACCCGAAGCCTGGCAGCGCTTAGTGCGGCTTTATGTTCCGCTCGTCTACGAATGGGCTCGTCAGGCGGGGCTGCAACGCAGCGATGCGGCGGATGTCGGCCAGGAGGTCTTTCAGTCAGTCGCGGACTCGATCGAAAGTTACCACGGCAATGGCTCCGGCGATGCGTTTCGGGCGTGGTTGTGGGGCATCACGCGCAATAAACTCCGCGAGTTCTTTCGACGTCAGGCTTCGCAGCCAACGGGAACCGGGGGTTCTCAGGCCATCGTGCAGTTGCAACAGCACGCCGCCGAATTGCCTGAGGATTCGTCCGTGTTGAACGACGCCCGTCCCGCCTTGGCACAACGGGCTCTGCAACTGATTCAAGGAGAATTCGAGCCCCGCACGCTCCAGGCGTTTTGGCAATCCACCGTCGACGGTCGTCTAACGGCCGATATCGCCGCCGATTTGGGCATGACGACCAAAGCCGTTCGCCAGGCCAAGTGCCGCGTACTGCACCGCCTGCGACAAGAATTGGACGAATTGCTGTAGACCTGCCACCCGCTTGCAGCTCCAGCGCTACAGGTCGCCGCTTCCTTACTTCCCTTACTTCTTACAAGGACAGGCATAATCTATTGACATCCGCTTCGCTTCGCAATAGAACTAACGCGAAATCCGGAAGCGCGAGGAGAAACGGCGATGACGGTGGCACGCAAAACGCTGGTGGATGTGAGTTTGACGCGGTATTACCACTGCATCTCGCGTTGCGTGCGCGGGGCGTTCCTGTGCGGCGAGGGATTCGAGCATCGCAAGCAGTGGATCGAAGATCGCCTGGAGATTTTGGCGACACAGTTCGCCGTCAGCGTGTGCGGTTTCGCCGTGATGGACAACCACCTGCACGTGTTGCTGCGACTCGATCCGAGCGTCTCGAAAGACTGGACCGACGAAGAGATTGTGCGACGTTGGCTCGCCGTTTATCCGCCGCGCACGCTGAACTTCGATGACGCCGCTTGCGTGCGAATGTGGGTTGCGAATGAGTTGAAGCGACCGAAGCAAGTCGCCGAGTATCGCCGCCGCTTGCAAGATCTCGGTTGGTTCATGAAGGCGTTGAAAGAACCGTTGTCGCGCATGGCGAACAAAGAAGACGAGTGCAAAGGTGCCTTCTGGGAAGGGCGTTTTAAGTCGATTGCGATTCTCGACGAAGAAGCTTTGCTCGCGACGTGTGCGTACATCGATCTGAACCCCGTCGCGGCCGGCATCGCGGCCACGCCGGAGACGAGTCCACATACTTCCGTGCGTCAACGCGTGAAGCATGCCCAAGCCAAAGGCAAACTCGCGGCGCTCAAAGAAGCGGCCCGTGGTTCGGTCGCAGGCAGTCGCGCGGCAGGCAAGTTCGAAGAGTCGCATTGGCTTTGCCCCGTGCAGGACGCGCGACGACAAGGATCGCACCGCGAAGGGATGCTCGAAAGCTTCTCGCTCGGCAGCTACTTGCTGTTGGTCGACTACACCGGCCGCCTGGTTCGCCAAGGCAAGGCCCGTATCTCGAGCGAAGTCGCTGGCATCTTGGAACGACTCGGCACGAGCGCCGAATTCTGGGGCGATCGTTTGCAAAAGATGTTGGCGAAGACGCGCTTGTTCGGCAACTATTTCGCCACCGCCCGCGAGCGCCTGCGCGAAGTCGCCCAGCAACGCGGCCTGCATCACCTCGACAACGCCGTCCCACTGCCGAGCGCTAGCGGTTAGCTCTCCGCCACTGTCCTCCGTTTGTTGTCCTCTCCTCCTCATCTCGCTCGCGTTCCATCTCTCGCGCCCTTAGCCGACGTTTCGACGTTTCTAGGTGCCTCTCACGCACCACAGCCCGCCTCCGCCTCGCCGCAGCCTCGATTCTCGACTGCATCCCGCGCGGCAAGTTCGTCGCACCTGTATTATGCGTGTCCTTTTATTCCGCTTAGGCTCGCCGCAGCCTCGGTTTTCGACTACATCCTGCGCGGCAAGTTCGTCTCACATGTATTATGCGTGTCCTTTTATCTATCGCCGGTTTACGCGTAGAAGTTGCGTCCGCATTAGCGGCGTGGTAGATTCGCGCGGAACTGGCAAGTTGTGGGTGCCAAACTTCCTTTCATCGCGAGTGGTGTGCCATGCATAAAATCAAGCAGGTCGGTGTTTTGTCGTTCGCTAAAATTCTCGGTGTGTCGGGGGCCGCGGTGGGCCTCATCGTCGGCGTCTTTTACGGACTGTTAGGAATTCTCTTTAGCGTTGTCGGTGGTGCCGCCAGTGATCAAGGTGGCGCAGGCATGGCGGCGATGGGCATCGTCATGTCGGTGGTGATGATGGTCGCTATACCGCTCTTCGCAGGCGTGATGTACTTCATTTTCGGCCTGATCTACGGCCTGATTCTCAACCTCGTGCTCGCGATGGCTGGCGGTTTGGAAATCGAACTCGAAGCTCCCGCCGTCTACAAGCCGATGCCGTAGGCTTACTTTGTCGGCAAACTTTACTCAACTTGCCTCGCCTGCAAGGACGATACCTTCTGATTGACGCGTTGTCGCGTGACCAGGGGATGCTATCGTGTCGAATAACCTCCGCAAAGCCGCCGTTCTGCTCATGACCTTGCCTGAGGAGCAAGCGGCGCAACTGCTATCAAAGCTAACACCCAAGCAAGTGGAAGCGGTCTCGATCGAGATCGCCAAGCTGGGGCGGATCACGACCGAAGAACAGGAATCGATCGCGAACGAGTTCGCTGATTCCAATCCCGCAGCGCTCGGCTCCAGTGTGGGTGGGCTCGATCTGGCGAAGTCGCTGGTGGAGAAAGCGCTCGGCAAGAATGCCACCGATACGCTCGACAACGTCAAGCAATCGATCGCCGCGATGCCGTTTGGCTTTCTCAAGAAAGTCGATCCGCAGAACTTGCTGACATTTGTGATCGATGAGCATCCACAGACGATCGCGTTGATCCTGTCGCATCTCAATCCCAACTTCGGCGCGCAGATCATCGGCGGCTTGCCTGCAGAGCGACAGTTGGCGGTGATTCGCCGCATTGCAAATATGGGGCAGACCAATCCGGAAGTGATTCGCGAAGTGGAAATTGGTTTGGAAAGTCGCATGGCGAGCGTGATGAGCCAATCGTTCGAAAATGCCGGCGGTGTCGAGAGCGTGGCGGAGATTCTCAACGTTACCGATCGCGCCACGGAGCGCTCGCTGTTGGAAAACCTGGCGCAAGAAGACCCCGACCTGGTCGAAGAGATACGCCGTTTGATGTTCGTCTTCGACGACATCAACAAACTTACCGACAAGCAAGTGCAATCGGTGCTCAAGAACGTCGAGACATCGCAATGGGCGATGGCGCTCAAAGGTGCCAGCGAGGAACTCAAGACGAAAGTCTTGGGCAACATGTCGCAACGTGCCGCCGCCATGCTTCGCGAAGAAATGGAGTTCCTCGGCCCCGTCAAACTCTCCGAAGTGGAATCGGTGCAGCAGCAAGTCGTCGATGTCATTCGCAAGCTCGAAGACGCAGGCGAGATTCAAATCAGCTCCGGCAGCGAGGAAGAAGCGCTGATTGCGTAGGCGTAGTGGGGAGTGGACAGTGTGTAGTGGATAGGGAAGAAGTCGGAGATCGGAAGTCGGAAACGAAGTTCTAAGACCTGAGTTCTAAGAACCAAGACCTCCCTCAGCCACCTTGCCATTGCGCACGCCAGGCTGGTAAGTTGTCTCTTCCCCCTCCCACCACTTTCTACTTCCCCTAACCGCTTCCCCCATGTCCTTGTCCCCGATGATGCAGCAATACCACGACGCCAAAGATGCGTGTGGGGACGCGCTGCTGTTCTTTCGAATGGGGGATTTTTACGAGCTCTTCCACGACGACGCCCGCACCGCCGCGCGGATCTTGGGATTGACGCTCACCAGTCGCGACAAAGGGGAGAATCCAATCCCCATGGCGGGCTTTCCGTACCATCAACTCGAGAGCTATCTCGGCAAGTTGATTGGTGCTGGCCATCGCGCGGCGGTTTGCGAACAAGTCGAAGATCCCAAGCTGGCGAAGGGTTTGGTGAAGCGCGAAATCACGCGCGTCGTGACGCCTGGCACGCTGACGGATGATTCGCTGCTCGATCCGCGCGAGAGCAACTATCTGGCCGCCATCGTTCGCCCGCCCATGAAAGGCGACTCACCGAGCAGCAACGACGTGGGCTTCGCGTGGTGCGAGCTTTCGACAGGCCGCTTCTATGCCGCGTCATTTGCCGCCAGCCGCTTGGAAGATCAACTCGCGCGCATCGGCCCCAAGGAATGTCTGCTGGCCGATGGCGATGAGCTCACGCTCGCTCGCCCGCGCGAAGGGATGCTCTTCACGCGGCGGCCGAATTGGTCGTTCGCCGCCGACGCTTCGCACACCGCGCTCGCCAAACATTTTGGCACCGCCAGTTTGGAAGGCTTTGGTTTTGGCGACGACGACACGCTCGCG
>JBGSHH010000380.1:0-2971 GCA_041752355.1 Pirellulaceae bacterium
TACGTCGATGCCCGTTGACTGGAACGACCACCTTGGCTGGGAGAACTATTATTCGACTTTGGCCAGTGGCGCGGAATGGTTGGCTATGAATATGGGCCGCGCAATGAGCTCGGTGTTTGGTATGCGATCCGCGACAATGGCGATACCGGAACCTTCGCCGGCCAATCGGCAACATTTCGCTCCATCAATCAAGCGAATGTTTATTGGCGGCATACTTGGGAGAACTACGCCGAGACCACTTGTTGGGCAGGCGTGGCGGATGGTCACGGCACCGATGTCTATTCTTTCCAGCGAGCGCGCCGCTGGACAACTGCTTTGTCTATGGCGCGCGGTTGCAAGTGCCGCTAGGTGATCGGTCGCGCTGTTTGGCGAAGCCAACTTCATCACGCCTGCCGATAGCGGCACGGTGGATGCGTATCTCGGCTTCAACTTCTATCCCTATGGCGGCGCACATGGCGTGCTGCAACGTCAGTATGCTCCGCTGCTACAAGTCGCCAGCAATCCCACGATGGCCATCGATCTGCGGCGCTAGTCCACCAACCAAGCAGCGCCCGACTTGAGCTTGAGTTGCACGCTGTGTACGGCAAACCCTTGGCCACAGTGGCGGACGTAGATCGAGCCTTTCCACTCCGGGAAATAAGGACTAAGTGAAGCAATTGGTCCGGCCCACCGAGTGAAACGGACATTTTCAATCGTCGAACCGATCACCGCCTGATCATCGCGCGCTTCGACTTGAATCGCATACTGAAACGTCCGACCATTCTGTAGTGGTTTTGAATCGACGCGCGATGTGTTGCGATCGGAGTTCAACTCGGTCTTATTCACGAGGTTGATTCCGGACAACTTTCCGCCATAGCAGCCCAGGAGGAAGTCGCAATTGTTCACCGGACGCGACAAGCTAATCGCCAGACCTTCCGCGCCCTTGATCTTTGTCGCCTTAATTCTTATCTCATAATTGCCGTTGATTTCGACCGGGATGCGAAACGCCTTGCAATGCTCCTCCTGATGCGTGGCGATCGAAAGCCCTTCTCGCTGCCACTGGTTCTCGACCAGATGCTTTGGCAATTGCACATAGTCCAGAATCTCGACCCACTCGTCTTTTTGGAAAGGACTGTTCGCGGCCGCGATTTCCTCTACTCGCTTTTCCACGCGGCGCAGCGTCAAAGCTTGCAATGTCGGCAAGATGCCAAGATACAACGTGGCGGCATGTTGGTGGAGCGCGAGTTTCTCCACTTCGGAACGCATCATGCCCATGTCGTACCAGCTATCGGCCAACGCGAGTTTATCCGCTGAAGCCGACACGCCACGCAGTTCCTTCTCGGCGAGTGGTGCCAGGTCCTTATCGTTTCCCAACGCCAACATGGAGAGGCCGCGGGTCCAATCGTGTTGAAAGCAGCAGGCGTACTTGCCGGCCTCGTCATTGGCGTTGGCATCGTTGGGACTGCCTTTCAATACTTCCAGCGCGGCTTGCGCCTTGGTCCACGCTAGTTGTCGTTCCTTCAGTTGAGTCTGGCGTCGCGACCATTGCTTGACGAGGTCCGGATCCTTGGCTTTCTTTGCGGTTGCCAGCGCCAGGTCGGCCAGCGATTGTGCCGCGTTCAGTTGATTGTCTTGCAGCAGGGCAGCTGTTTCGCGGCCAATGTATCGTGCGAGCGCATAATTGTCGTCAGCGGACTTCACCTGGCCCGCGATGTCTTCAAAAAGCTGTTGACGTTGGCTGTTGGCATCCACGTCAAAGACATTGGCGGACCGTTCGATCGCCAAGATCGCGGTTTCAACATCTCCGATCCCAATCGCGATCTTTTTGGCGACCTGCAACAACGCATATCTAGCCGACGGATCGTCCTTGGAAGCCTGCGCGTCGTCGAGCATCTTTTGCGCAAGTTTTTGCTTCTGAGCCACCGTCTTGGCTTGTTCGTAATCCTGTTTGTAAACGTCGGCGATGAGCTTCGTCGCTTCCGCGACCGCGCCCTCGCTGGGGATAGGCGCGCGCGGCGGCGATTGAGCGAATCCCGCCGATGAGAAGAAGAGACAAATCATTAATAGGATGTGGGCCGATCGCATGCTCAGTACCTCCAACAATTCTCGAACCTCGGACTGTTAGTATAGATAGTCCGAATAAGGCATGCGACCAGGAACTAGCTTTTGCGATTCACCGCCACGTAGAGTGTGAGAAACACACCTGCGGCCAGGCCGATCCCCAGCATGATGAAAAACGGCAGCGGAGCAGGCAACTCTTCCCAACCGTGCTTCACGTTCGCGCCCAACACCGCGGCGATCGTCGCCAATGGAAAGAAAAACGCGGCGAGCATGTTGAGTCGATGGGCGGAGACCGACATCCGATGGCTCGCCGCCGCTTGTTCTTCTCCTTGTCGCGACCGCAAAATCCAAGCCATTCTTAGAGTCGCTATAGAGCAACTCGGCGGAGCGCTCGACGTCGTAGGCGCGGTCGCGCTGATTGATTAAGCCGGGATTTCCCATTTGGGTTCAGCCTGAAACCGTTCCAGGCCTTACAGGAGCCGTTTAGCCACTTTCGAGGCGGCTGAACAGGCTCGGTGCGCAGGGGACGCCAAGGTGGCGCGGCTCATCTACTCGACGGGCTAGACGCCCTGCCGCAAGATCATCAACTCCCTCTCGCGCGTGTTAATCTAGGCTGTTAACTCCTCGCCCCTGTTAAGCGCGAGAGTCCGAGAGTTCGCGACGCGCAACGAAGGGTCCTCGTCCAACCTTCAAGGTCTGACGAGGTGCCTTCGTTTTCAAATGCGAACTAGAGAGTTTCGGCAGAGAGGCCAGATCGACGTAAGTCGTTGCCAGAAAGGCGGTAAACGCAAAACGCCCAGGAACCACTCTCGCGGTGCCGGGCGTTAACTGGTGTGGACGCATCTTTTCGCGTCAAAAATCGAAGCTCCCCGTGTCAGACGCTCCTCGAAAATGCGCGCGCGAGCGCTCTCTCTGGAACAGCTGTGAGCGT
>JBGSHH010000381.1:0-7599 GCA_041752355.1 Pirellulaceae bacterium
CTGCGGCTTCCACCCCCAGCCATCAATGGTGACTTCGACACTCCACTCGCCTGCCAGGATCAGTTGTTCGCGGACGTACAATTCGCAATCGACGCGGCGTTCATCAAACTGCACGGCCAGACGCGGACTGCCCAGCGACCAATCGCTGCGCAGTAGTCCGGCGGAACACCATTCGGAATAGGTGAACGGATCGGGAAACGCAGGGGACGCATTGTCGTCGGACTTCTTCTTGTTGTCTTCGGACTTTTTTTTGCCAGCCTTGCGCTTGGCTTTGGGAACATGGCCGGAGAACGCCGCCTTCACCAACGTGTGGTCGGCGGGATCGTCGATCAAACGCATGGCGCACTCGATCAGCTCGGACGTGTCAGCGCGTTTTTCATGCGGTTGAAAACAGAAGCTGCCGTTCTCACGCATGAGCCGAACGGTCTGACGCAGCAACCATTCGAATTGAACCTGCGCATCTTCATCGACACCATGGTCCGGCAAGGCGCGGCTGATCGTGATCGAACGAGTCCAACAAGCGAGTAGCTGGCCAATGAAGGGCCAGTGCTTGCCCAGCGGCAAGCCTTCGCCGTCGGTGAGTTCTTCCGCGCCCCACGACAAGAGTTTCTTCCCGGGACGCGCCAGTTCGCGACATTCAGCCAGTTCCGGCAACAGATAGGCCAGTGTCAGCGGCAATTCCACCGCCAGCAGTTGATGCCCCAGTGGTTCATCGGCGGGATTGATGGCGGCGGCATCATTGGCGAGTTTGATCAAATCTTGCACCAGACCGCGCCAGGACTCGGCCGATAGGAGCGCCGCCAACGGTGGTAAATGGTGGCACCAGGCGAGCGCGGTCAGGCCGAGCGCTTCGCCAGCGGGATGTTCCGCCAGGAGCATGCGCCACTGCGTCAGGCGGGCAATGATATCGCTACCCAGCTGTGGCTTCTTCGGCCAACGCGCAAGGACGCGCACCAAAGCGGACGGCGATTGCGAGTTTTCTTCGTCGCTCTCGTGCGTCGCCCAGAGGAGCGGATGGTGCTCGCCGTTGTTGAATAGACGCGCTACGCTGGCGGGCGTCTTACGCTCGGCCAGATGCTTTTGAAACGCTTCCCAGATTTCCGGTCCAGGCGAAGTAGCAGCGGCCGCGGGGGGTAAGGATTTCTGAGGGCGTTTGGTGGAAGTGGTGGCAGACATTCAGTTGCAACGATCCAAAAGGAAGGTCCAAAGGAAGAATCGAAACTTGCTCCCAACTGGGTAGGTGCGATATGTTATCAGAAATAGGCGGTTGTCGCCTTCCCCCGCGGAGATCCTCCCGACGCGAAAGCCTGGTTGCCAATCGCGCCCTTTGGGGGACAAAGGAGTAAATCATCATGTTGCGTTCTTTTTGGTTTGTGAATTGCTGTCTGGCAATGACGCTGGCGGTTGTGGTGGCAGCGACGGGACTCGCCCAGGAACCGGCGACGCCGGCGAGCGATCCCGCGGCGGAAATCCCCACGCCGGAGACGCCTGCCCCGCCGGCCGATCCCGACGAAAAGCCGAAAGATACCCCTTCGCCGGACATCCCCGGCCTGACGCGGCTCGACAAGAACGGCGACGTCTGGATTGATTTGAAGCGCAAAATCGTGGTGGTTGATGGGCGCGTCGCCATGCGGCAAGGGCAATTGGAAATGTTCGCCTGTCCCAAGGGGACCAAAGAACACGAATCGGTGGTGGCGGTGAACACCAAAGCCGCGACCGTGCATGCAGCGCTATTGGCGGTAGGTGCCAAGTCGGGCACGCCGGTCAAATTCGATCCGAAGTACGTTCCAGCGTCGGGGACGACCGTCGAAGTGCTGGTGCTATGGAAGGACAAGGACGGCAAGAATCAAAAGGTCCGTGCGCAAGAGTGGGTGCAAAACCTCAAGACGAAGAAGGCGATGGACTACGACTGGGTCTTCGCGGGTAGTGGCTTTTGGGTCGATGAGGAAACCAAAACGCGGCACTATCACGCCGACGCAGGCGACTTCATTTGCGTCTCCAATTTCCCCACTGCGACGCTGGACTTGCCGGTACAAAGCAGCGGTGAGAACAGCAACTTGCTGTTTGAAGCGTTCACCGACAAGATCCCCGCCAAAGGGACCAAGGTGCGACTGGTGCTGATTCCCCAACTCGAGAAGAAAGACGCCGACAAAAATTCTGGCGACAAGAAAGCTGGCGACAAGCAGGACGATGCCGCTGCCGAAAAGCCTGCGACTAAGACGGAGTAGCGAGGGGCAAGTCCTTTTCGCGCATCCGGCGTAGTGTCCAGCAGAACAATTCGGCAATATTCCACGCATCATCGCCGCCGCGATGGTGCGTCCCTTCCATGTGCAAGCCAACGTGCTGGAAGGCTTCGTCGATGCCAAGTTCCTTGGGCAATCCCAGCGCCACGGAAAATAAATTCTTGATGTTCAAGTGCGTGGGGCCGAAGGGATAGTCGAGGTTATAGTCTTTGCAGTTGCGCTGAAACTGCCCGCGATCGTAATCGCCCCAACTCCCCATCAAGCGTTCTGCGCTGCGGTAATCGACTTGCAAGATGCGAATCGCTTCCGCCAGGGGCACGCCATTTTCCAGCATCGGCTGCGTGAGGGTCGTGAGCGACGTGCAGAAGTCGCTCACGACGGAGTTCTGCGGCCTGACGAGGATCGAGCGTTTTTCCACACGCTGCAACAGTTTCACATCGACCAGGCAAATGCCGACTTCGATGATTTCGCTGAACATGCCCCGCGGCGGGCGCGTATCCCAACAGGTCGATTCGACATCAATGACGACGACATGATCGAGCCGCTTGGCCATGCGTGTGGGGTGTCCTTTCAATTACTCATGAGAAACATCACGAAAATGACGAGCGTGATGATGATGACGAGCATGTTGCCGATGGTGCTGACGATGCCGAGGACGTAACCGGTCTGCGTCACACCCCGTCCCGAAGGATCGATCGCTCCCACTGCCAGCGCTTGCAGATCGGCGCGTCCCATCATCCAAGCGGGAATGCTCAGCGCCAAATTGCAACCGGCGAAGAACCCGCCAATGGGAAAACAACAAAAGCCCGTCGGCATCGAAAACAACAACCCCGCCAGCGACAAGATGCCCAGCGCTAGTACCACGCCGCCTCGATGGGGTGCGGCGGTGTAATCGTGCGGACGCCCCGGCATATAAGCGGGCGCTTGGGGCGAAGCGTAGGGGTTGTCGCTGGGCTTGGGAGGTGGCTCCGCATCGCCAAAGGGATTGGGCTGATTCGGATCGTCGGGAAACTGATACGCCTTGGACATGCGCTCGACTTTGCGGCACGATATTGAGAAGAACTAAGTGAGCGCGACGCGGCAATGATCGAGCATCCGCTCAGCCGTGCAAACGTAGCTGGTATAGAACGGGCCAAACTCCGCGAATCGCGCGCTGGCTTCATCAAACCGCATGCGATAAACAATGTCCTTCAAGTACTGCGGATTCTTCGCCCACAGCGTGACGCCCCATTCCCAATCGTCTAAACCGACACTCACGGTGATCAACTGCGACACCTTGCCGGCGAACGCCATGCCGCTGCGGGCGTGTTCGGCCATCATCTTGTTGCGTTCGGCAAAGGGCATCGTGAACCAGTTCTCGCCTGTCTTGCGCTTCTTATTCATCGGATAGAAGCAGGTCGCTGGCCAGGCGGGAAAGTCCGGCGTCAAACGTTGCCGACGCATCATCGGTTCGCGCGATTCATACGCTTTGACTTTGGCTTGATACGATGGCGAGCCTTCGACCTCCCCTTCTTCGACGAGTCGGGCGGCGTATTGCTCGATCGAGGGCACGTACTCCGAGACTTCCGTCACGGAAACATACGAATAGGTCGGCACCAGCGCCGGTCCCAGTGGCCCCGCCAGCAATGTTTGATGCACAGCGTCGATCTTGAAGGGATCCGGGTCCATCAACATCAAACCGAAGTCTGCTTTGTGACCGCTGACAATGCTCGTTTGCGAACGCTGTGGCGCGTGCTCGCCAGCCGGATCCAGCGTGGCCATGATTTGCTCGCGCCCCGCCGTCAGTGCCGCCGGGCTCAGCGATGCCAGCACGCCGCGATCGAAGCGATAGTAATAATGGCCGCAATGCCAACCTTCTTCCGGCGTGAGCGAAATTTCCACAGGCGCGGCGGGAGGAGGTCCATGTGCCATGATGGTCAGGCGATTTCTCGGAGAGGAACGGGGCAGTGAATGTGAGCCAATATATTAGCAGCGTCGGTACGGATGAAGTAGGCCCCGAGGGGCGGCGCCTACTTTCACCAGCAAACCTCGCTGGGTACGCTAAGGGGAGTTTTCACCCTGCTTGTGGAAAGGTTTTTGCAATGGATTTGTGGCGTGGTTTAGAGCATATCGTGCGCGATCAAGAACCGCTTGGCCCGTATACCTGGCTGCGCATCGGCGGCGCGGCGGAGTACTTCGCCGAACCGACCACCGCGGAGGAATTGTCGCAGTTGGTGAAGCGCTGTCGCGAGCAGGACATCCCCGTGCGTTTGTTGGGTGGCGGTTCCAACTTGCTGGTGCGCGATCAAGGCGTGCCAGGGCTGGTGATCCACCTCTCGGCGTCCGCATTTGGTCAGATCTCGACGCAAGGTCGCACGCTCACTGCCGGCGGCGGCGCGAAACTCGCGCACGTTGTCTCCACGGCGGTCCGCGAAGGACTGGCCGGCTTGGAAACGTTGGTCGGCATTCCTGGTACGCTCGGCGGCGCGCTGCATGCTAACGCCAGTAGCAGTGGCGGCGATATCGGGCAATGGGTTCGCTCGGCGACCGTCATGACGCGCTCGGGCGAAGTGCTCACGCGCCAACATCACGACCTGCGCTTCGCCTATCGCGAAAGCAGCTTGAACGAACTGGTGATTCTCTCCGCGCAGTTTGAACTGGAACCTGACGATTCCGTCGCGCTCACCAAACGCATGCAAAAACAATGGATCGTGAAGAAGGCGTCGCAGCCGCTGAGCAATCAAAACTCCGCCTATGTCTTCAAGGATCCGGTCGGCACCAGCGCCGCGAGCCTCATCGAAGAGGCGAATCTCAAAGGGACGAGGATCGGCGATGTGGAAGTAAGCGATCGCTTCGCCAATTTCTTTATCGCCGGCCCCAAGGCGACCAGCGAGGAAGTGCTTCGCCTGGCGGAACTGGTGCGCACGCACGTCAACGATCGCCTGGGCATCCTGCTGGAGAATAGTTTGGAAGTGTGGTAGTTCACGTTGACTGACTTTCGCTGCGAGACTTCATCATGATCCGCTTCGCTTGGCTTGTTTTAGTAGCGTTCGCTTCCCTTGTCGGCCCCTTGAACGCTGCCGAGCAACCCAACATCGTCTTTTTCTTGATCGATGATTTGGGGCGAACCGATGTCGGCTTTATGGGCGGTCAGGATATTCACACGCCCCATATCGACGCCCTCGCCAAGGAGGGGGCGATTCTCGAATCGCACTACGTGCAGCCTGTTTGTTCTCCCACCCGTGCCGCGCTGATGACTGGCCGTTACGCCACGCATACCGGCGTTTACACCATCGTGCGACCACATGCCCACTGGGGTTTGCCGCTAGCGGAACGAACGCTCGCTGCTGCGCTGAAAGATGCCGGCTATGCCACGGCGATCTGTGGCAAATGGCATTTGGGGGAGTTTGATCCAGCCTACGTGCCGACGGCGCGGGGCTTCGATCATCAGTATGGCCACTACTTCGGCGCGCTCGACTACTTCACCCACGTGCGCGACAAGTCGCACGACTGGTATCGCAATGGGAAAGAGCTCAAGGAGGAAGGCTACAGTACGCATCTCATCGCGCGCGAGGCCTGCCGCCTAATCGCCGAGAAAGACAAGTCCAAGCCGCTGTTTCTGTACGTTCCTTTCAATGGCGTGCATGCCCCCTTTCAAGTACCGAATCGATACGTGACGCCCTATGAAAAACTCGCGGGCAATCGTCGCAAGTTGGCGGGGATGTTGGCCGCGGTGGATGAAGGGATAGGACAAATTGTAAAGTCGCTGGATGACGCTGGCCTGCGCAAGAACACGCTCATCATCTTCGCTAGCGACAATGGCGGCATCGTCAACGGCAAGCTCTCGACCAACGGTGCACTACGAGCCGGCAAGGGTACGATCTATGAGGGAGGCGTGCGGGTCTGTGCGTTTGCGAACTGGCCGGGGCAGATACCCGCTGGCGTGACCATTAAAGAACCGATGCACGTCATCGATTGGTATCCGACGCTGGTCAAGCTGGCGGGCGGATCGCTCGAACAGAAGTTGCCGCTGGATGGTCGCGACGTTTGGCCCATGCTCACGCAGAACGCCAAGTCGCCACACGACGCCATACTCAGCGTGCAATCGCCGACGCGCGCCGCCGTCCGAATGGGTGATTGGAAATTGCTGTACAACGCCCAGTCCGAAAAGTTGGAACTCTACAACCTGGCGACGGATATCGGCGAAGCCCACAACCTCGCGGCCCAAGAACCTGAACGGCTGGCGATGCTTCGAACCAAGCTCGCCGAACTACTCAAGGACGCTGCTCCCCCAGGCCAACTCGCGGCAGGTGGCAAAGAGTAAAGTTAAGTCAGGTAATCTGTAGCGTTTGCTCCCAGAGAACCAATTCTGCAGGCCAGGCATGCCGATGTTATTTGGTGCCTGTTTCGGACCGGGATTCTCGCAGCAAGATGAGACTATGGAAGCTCCTGTGGCCTTCGCCGACCTCGTACGGCAATCGATTCAGCAGACCCTCCTCGAATTGGGGTGTGATACGTCGGAAGGCGTACAGGAGTCGATTCTCATTCGCCATGGTTCTTACTGCGGGCGGCGATTTCAGTGTGCTGGCGGCTATGCCGTCTGGTTCATTGAAGAACATCAACTCAAGTTCTTTGACGCTGACGGGGCATTGGTGCGGGTCTGCCCCACGCCTGGGAAAGAGTCGGAGCCGCCTGCCACACTGCCGATGACCACCGCGCCGCGCCGTCGCGCTGCTTAGCCTGCGTCGCCGCAAGTCCGCGCGTCATCCAATTGCCAGATCCGCGGTGAAGCAATCTCCAAGCAATTGCCGGAGGGATCGCGAAAATAGAGCGATCGCCCTCCCTGCGGCCAGTGATAATCCAGTTCCAGCGGCACATCTTCCGCGGCCAAATGTGCCACCCAGGCGTCGAGTTGGTCCTCAGTCGCGGCGAACGCGACATGTCCCTGCCCCTGGGTACCATGCGGGGGAAAGAGGCCGTCGGTCTGGCTGCTAGCGGCGGCATCGAATAGCAGGAACATCCGTTGACCACAGCGAAAAAAGACGTGTCGACCAGGTTGTTCGCTGTACAGAACCAGTCCTAGAACACGCGTATAGAAATCGCGGGCGGCGTCGAGATCCGCCACGCAAAGGCACGTTTCCAGAATCTCGCGCGCCTGCATTTTTTTCTCCGCTCTCTGATTTTCTAGGCACCCTGCACCGCGAGGGCATCCGTAGGCGTGATGCGCGGTGCATGAATAGCAGCCAGGATGGCCAGTTCGAGCGCAGGCCCTGGCAGCGAACGCTCCACTACTCGCGCGCAATTGGCAACGCTGAGGGAGCCTTCTTGAGAGAGTACAATCGGTCTCAGTTCATTGATCAAGCGCTGCAACCGAGTG
>JBGSHH010000382.1:0-10087 GCA_041752355.1 Pirellulaceae bacterium
GTTGCTTGCCTTAGAGCAGAATGCGGAGGTTCGCCACATTCTATCCCTACCCGAGATCCAGCCCGATGAAGCTCGACCCTACTGGATCGAACTCGCTCGACGTGAAGAGGATTGGGACTTACTCTTGCGTTGGCTCGGCGAGCCATCGGGCGAATTGATCAACCAGCAACTCGACTACGATTTGCTCGCCATGGCCTATCGAGGGCAAGGGCGGTGGCGCGATGCCGAAGCGGTATATCAACGTCTTTTACAGACAGATACCACGCGCGCAGCCTATTGGCATTTTCAACTGGCGCGGCACTATCAGCTTTCCGGTCGCCCTCGCCTGGCGATCGAGCACTTTGATCTCGCGAGCCAAAACGAAGGACTCAAGGCGGCGGCCTTGGCCGGCAGCGAACAATTGCGCATGACCACGCCCGCCTGTCTGCTGCGCAGTTCTCCTGCAACTGTTTCAGCCAATCCGTAAGCCTTTGGGCAACGCTTCACCAAATACCTTGCCTTGCTCTTCGGTATCCAACACGCCACCGAAAGTAACCAGTTCGACGATATGCGCCGGTGCCTGTTGGCGCAGCAGCCAATCGCTTGCTTCTTTTCGCGTCGTCTCGTCCAAGTCGCGATAGCGATCGTGGGTCCGACGTGCCAATTGCATGACAGCCAGCAACAACTGCGGATCGCTATCCTCTTCGAGTGAACACAGCGTCTGCAACCATTTGCCCGCCGATGGCGCAGGCACGACGGTATTCAAGGGACCGTAAACAGGCACCCGCTCCCCTATGCGACCAAGTGCCCACGCCATGGCGGGACGCACGCCAGCGAGCTTTTTCTTGGGGAGCAAGTCCGTAATCAATTCGCCGATCTCGAGTTTGAGCGTCGTGGGCAAGAGTTCCAGCGAGCCGAGCAAGCGAAAGGCTTCGTTCGATTCTTGCGGGCTGAGCGTGAGATCGCTGCGTGCGCTGGCGGAGGTGAGTCGACGATGCAAGGCCCGAATGGGCGCGAGCAATGGTTCGGCAACCGCCCGTTGTTGTCCTGGCGATAGGCCACCCGCCACGCGCCGCCAGAGAATGAGCGACTCGGCGCGAATGTTGGCGGCAGCGTGCGCAAGCTTACCTTGCACCACGCGCCAGACTTCGTTCACGCGCCAGTCATCGACCGCCAGTCCATAGCCGGGACGCAAGCAGTAACCGAGCAGATTCAGCCAGCGAACTTCGTGATTCGCCGAACGTTTGCGGCCTGCTTCGCATTCGATCAGCAGTTCCGCGATGCGTCGCAGCAGCGAAGTGGGCCATTGCTGCCGCTCCTGATCGATGGCTTCACTAAGCCGCTTGATGAGTCCATCGGGGCTTTGTGTCGCACTCGTGCCGAAGACACTTTGCACGATCTCACTGACGTTGCTCCAAGTGGCTTCATCGACAAAACCTTCCGCTTCGGCGGCCGATTCGTGTGCCGTCAGATCGGTTTGCGTCGTGCTGCGGATATCAAATTGCAATCGCCACTGGCGATCGCCAGCCACTTCGCTGCACCACAAATCGAGCGTGCCGATTTCCGTCAAGCGCGCATGAAGTTGCACTTTGGCGGTGGGGCTTTCCTGCTGGCGTCGTACGCGCAATGCCGTGCGAATCGGTGGCAGCGGCGTCATTTGTTCGCGGTCGAAAGGAAATACTTCGCCCGGCTTGTCGGCCAACCGCGTACTGGAGACATACAGTGGAAACTCGACCGGCTGAGAGACGAGCAAATCGAACGTGCGACTGGAGAGATCAATATCTTGCCCTGGCTCCGCATTGCCAGGGACAAGGCAGATCGCCGCCGGCGGATCGCTCTCGAAACCGATGTAGTAGGTCCGCGCCAGTCCCGCCGCAATCTTCACGCCTTCACCACGCCGCACCATGCCGTAGTAAGCAGCCCCACGCGCGACCGCGAGATCGAGACGTTCGTTGTCAAGAACAATCGGCGACCAGGCAGTTCCTGCTCCCTCTCCCTTTGGGAGAGGGCTGGGGTGAGGGTCTTGAGCATGTTGAGTTGACTCTGCTGTTGTGGAGGCGTTCGAGGCAGGTGCTAATCCCTCACCCGGCCTCGTTCCTCGGCCACCCTCTCCCATGGGGAGAGGGGATGGAGAGAACCAACTGCTTAAGACACTGATCCAACGTTCGCGAATCTCTGGCGATTCAAACACACCACCATTGAACAGAATGATATCGGGGCGCGCGGGATCGTGATCGGCGGCAGTCGATTCGTCTTCCGCCACGTGGCGATGGGCGGTTAAGAAGGCCGCCAGGTAGCGCGTCACACCGGCGTCGGTGGCATATGGCAAGCCGAATTCTTGAAAGCCACTGCGGCGGCGTTGGGGTTGATCCGCCAGCGACACGGTAGGAAAGAATCCATCCAGCAACACGCGGCGCACTTCTTCACGCGTGACGGCAACCTGGCGTCCGCCACCGATCAAGCGCGACCCCGACCCTGGCAGGTTGAGCGTCGTTTCGTCGGGCGGATCGTCGCCGAGCATCAGTTCCTTCACCTGACGACACATCCGCACCAAAACGTCGAAAGCGCGTGGCTCGAGTTTACCACCGTTAGTGAGTTTCGTTTCCAAGTGATGAGCGAGCGCCAAATCGAGATTGTCGCCGCCCAGGATCAAATGCTCTCCCACCGCCACGCGATGGAACTGCACCTTGCCACCTTCACCACGACGAACGCGAATCAGCGTGAAGTCGCTGGTACCACCGCCGATATCACAGACCAAAATTTTCTGCCCCGGCGTGACGAGGGATTCCCAATCGGACGCGTGATTGTTAATCCAGGCGTAGAACGCCGCTTGCGGTTCTTCGATCAGCACCACGCGAGGCAAGCCGGCCTTCGCGGCGGCGGCGATCGTTAGTTCGCGGGCGACTTCATCGAATGATGCCGGCAAGGTTAGCACAACATCCTGGTCGGACAGCGAATGCTGCGGAAAGCGCTGATCCCACGCCGACCGCAGATGCGCCAGAAATCGACTGCTCGCTTCCACCGGTGAGAGCCGCTCCACATCGGGCGCGGCATGCCAAGGCAACAGCGCCGCCGTGCGATCGACACCAGCATGACAGAGCCAACTCTTGGCCGAGGCAATCAAACGCCCCGGCACCAACATCCCCTGATCGCGCGCGTACATTCCTACCGCGTACGTGGGATCCTTCCTCGACCAATTCAGTTTCAAACCGCCAGCGGCAACTTCGCTCGCGATCGGTTGATAGTGAAACGAAGGCAACGCGTCGCGGGCTTCGACTTGTCCCGGCGCGACGAGTTGCGGCACGGTGAAGTTCTGCACCGTCCATTTGGTCTTCGCTGTATCGACGTAGGCCAAAGCCGAGTTTGTCGTTCCCAAGTCAATACCGACGACATAGCGGCTCGGCACAGGCGTGAGATCGTCAGTCATGGGCGAAAGTTCTAGTCAAGGATTTCTACACCAACCCGTTGCGTAAGCGAGGCACCTGCAATATTCGATCCTCGCTCACGCAACGGGTTCGTGTCACTCGTCACGCACGCTGAATTCGAGTTTCCAGCGCTCGTCGTTGGAGGTGCTGACGCACCATAACTCAAAGATACCAAGTTCGGTGATCTTCGCTTGAAAGCGGACCGGGACATAGTTGCCATCACTGTGCTGAGGGTCGGCGGGGAGCGAGGCTTCGAGCGAATCGGACTCGACGATTTCCTCTTCGTCCCAGTGGCTGACAAGTTCACCAGGGCGATCATGCTTGCGTACGGAGGAACTGAAGAAGCGAAACGTCGCCGGTTCGCCCACCACCAGCCCCACATTACCCGACGGCACATCGCACTCAGTACCTTCTTCCATCCCAAAGGGCACGACGCACAGCGCTCGCAAGGGACGCGGCGCCCCGGGAATCGCGAGCCCCGCGGTTTCGATGCCAACGTAATACGAGCGGGCAGTTCCACCGCGAATGCGCACGCCTCCCCGTTCCTTCGTCCAGCCATAGTAGGCAGCGCCCCGTGCCACCGCATGATCGAGATCATGTTCCCCTGCGAGCACGCGCGAACTGGTCGAGCCATCGCCGAGTTGGGTGGCCCAATCGCCGAGGACATTTACCAAACGCTCGCGCAGCACATCGGCCTTGAAGACACCACCATTGAACAACAACTGCGTGGGGATCGCCGCTTGTTCCTCTTCGTCGTGCGCTTGCAAGAAGGCGGCCAAATGCCGGGTGATGGCGGTATCGGCTTCGTAAGGCAAGCCAATTTCTTGAAAGCCCGATGCGCGGGCGCGATGGGGTTTCTCGGCGACATCGCACTGGGGGAAGAACCCTTCTACCAGTAAGGTTGCCATTTCCTCGCGGGCGACTTCGATCGACACCGTGCCGCCAATCAAGCGACTGCCGCGACCGAGTACCGAAATCGTATGCGTAGGCGGGCCGTTGGGAGCCAAGAGCGCTTCCTTCGCCGCACGGCAGGAATGCCACAGCGAAACCGATTGCCAAGGGTCGAGCTTGACGCCCTTCTCGGCGAACTTGCCAGCAACAAAGTGCGCGAGCGCCAAATCCATGTTGTCGCCACCGATCAGCAAGTGATTGCCAACCGCCAACCGACGCAACGTCAACTCACCTTGCTCTTCTGCCACGCCGACCAGTGTTAAGTCGGTGGTGCCGCCACCAACATCGCAAACCAACAGCCGATCATTTACCTTGAGCAGTTTGCGCCACGACTCGCCGACACTCGTGAGCCAGGCATAGACCGCCGCTTGCGGTTCTTCCAGTAGGACCATGTTCGCGGGCAGGCCGGCGGCGAGGGCGGCTTCGCGCGTTAGTTCGCGTGCACTGGCATCGAAGGAAGCGGGTACCGTCAGCACCACGCTTTGCTCGGCCAGCGGCGCATCAGGAAAAGCCGCCTGCCAGGCACTCGACAGGTGTTCCAAGTATCGTTGCGATGCCGTGACCGGCGAAAGCTTCGGCACCTCCGCAGGCGCGTTCCAAGGCAGGATCGCTTGATGGCGATCGACCCGACTATGGCATAGCCAACTCTTGGCGGCGCTAATCGTGCGATCGGGGACTTCCGCCGATTGCCTGCGCGCGAACTCACCCAAAGCGATACTCGCCTGCGATTGCCAAGGCAGGTCGTACGCCCCGCTGGCGGATTCTTGCGCGAGCGGCAAATAGGCGAACGAAGGCAACGTCGTGCGGGCTTCGAGGGTGCCAGCGGCGACCAATTGCGGGATCGGCAAAAGTTCGACGCGAGGCTGTTCCGCTTCCAACGGCGCATACGCCAACACGCTGTTGGTCGTGCCGAGATCGATTCCAATGACATACTTCGCGGACATTACTTCAACTCCACTTCCGCTGGGGCGACGATGAACGCGGCTTCCGGGCCCCCGGACCATTCGGGAAGCTCGGCTTTCGTCGCTTTCCAGCCGTGATGGGCTAGCGTCCCGCGAAACGGCGCTTCGCCAGCGACATTGCCAGTCAGACGATACTTGGCGGCGTCAAAACCGCTCGGCACTTCCACCGCTTCGCC
This sequence comes from Pirellulaceae bacterium, assembly GCA_041752355.1. Lineage (GTDB taxonomy): Bacteria > Planctomycetota > Planctomycetia > Pirellulales > Pirellulaceae > JAEZGD01. Next base: position 5,494 of record JBGSHH010000382.1, read on the forward strand.
TTCTTGCTGGGTGAGAACCGGCTGCAAAGCGAACAGACGCTGGATGACGCTGCCGCAATTGGACAGAACATCCCGCGCCGCGGCGCCAACCTGCTGGTCGTTATATTGGCTCAGCGGTTCCTGCACCAAGTCGATCAGCCTTGCCTCCCGCTGCAATGTGGCCAGCAAAGTCAGGGCGTCGCTACGACTGGGCTTGGGATCGGGCTTCTTGGGTGTGGGCGTGGGAGGCGCGGATGATGCCGACGTGTTGACTTTTGGCAACGTGCCTTGGCGGAAGAGCGTCTCCACTTGGGCAGCTGTTTCCCGATCAAACAGTGTCTTGAAGAACGCCCGAAAAGCGAGGCCGACTTTTCCCATCTCATTATCTCTTATGGGGTTATGGCGATTTGTTCGTGGCGCAACGCGCGTTCGCCCGCCATTAGGCAACGCGAAGCCCCCCATTCTACCAAAAGCGTTGGCGGGTTTGGACCGCCGTTTGCGTTAATCACCCTAGACGGGGCTATATCTGTTTTTCCCGCAGGGGACACAAAGTTTGACCAAAAGCATGACAAATTGGGATTTCCTAGTTATCGTGGAATCGGGACGCGGTGGAAGAGGCCCAGGGGGCATCTCGGGTGCGACACAAGCACCATCTATCCACCCGAGTGCCACACAGCGGGACGTGGCACTCTGGCAAGGCGACTGCCTGAGCAACAGTCGCAGGCTTGTCATGTGACGTCTAGTAGGCGCGACACCTCTTGGAACAAGGTGTGGCGGCATTGTCGGCACTACTTTGAGGCACCTCTTTCAGGATCACCGCAATTATGTTGGGACATCGTTTCTTCTCATTGAACCGCAAGTCGTCCAAGCGCCGCCAGCAACTCCGCAAATACGGCCAGCGCAACAACCTGCGACTTGAATCGCTGGAAGCTCGTTTGGCACTTTACGCTGCCACGCTCGACCTGCTGCCGGCCTCCGATTCCGGGGTCAACAACGACAACATCACAAACGCCACCACGTGGGAGTTTCAGGTGAACGACGTCGCCGATGGCGCGACGATCAACCTGCGGCACGAAGGCACTGTTGTCGCCACCGGTGTGGCTTCCGGCACGTCGATCAATCTCACAATCGACGCCGCCACCGTGGCTTCCTTCGCGAGCGGTGTGATTTCGATCGTCGCGGAAGACGATGCGAATCCAGGAGACTTCTCCGATCCGCTCGCAGTTACCAAAGATATCGCTGCCGACGCCTTCACCTCCTCGCCGCCGACGACAGGTGTGGCTGGTTCATTGATCAGCTATGACGCGGTCAATCCGGAAGAGGGCGCCAACGCCAACTACGTCCTGCTCGGCGCGCCTGCCGGAGCGAGCATCGATCCTAGCTCGGGCCTGCTCACATGGACCCCTGATAACGGCCAAATCGATACCTTCGGCTTTCAGATCCAATTCACCGATGTGGCCGAAAATGTCATCACGCAAGATGTCAATCTGACGATCACACCTCCTTCCTCCGCAATACCCGATCTGCACGGCGATTCCGACAGTGGTCCGGTCGACAACGATGATCTCACCAACGAAGCTAGCTGGAACCTGGTTATCAACGATGTGCTGGATGGAGCGACGGTCAATCTCTATCGCAATAACACTCTGATCGATACGCAAGTCGCCAGTGGCACCAGCGTGACGTTCGCTGTCGACATGTCAGCCGAGAATGACGGCGACTATCTCTTCACCGCCGAACAAACTGTCAATGGTCTCACGAGCGCCACATCCGCCGCGTTGACGGTCACGCTCGATACCGAAGCTGGCACCGTGACTTCGACCGCGCCGACCACCGCAACGGTTGGCACCGAATTGGTCTACGACGCAGTGCATGCCGACGAAGGCGCCAACTTTGTCTATTCACTTGCCGGTGCTCCCGCCGGTGCCGCTATCGACCCGGCCAGCGGCGAACTGACCTGGACGCCGACCGTCGCGGACATCGGCGTGAACGCGTTTCAAATTCAATTCACCGATGCCGCTGGCAATGTCGGGACGCATAACCTCAGCATCACTGTTTCCGCCGCAGCCACGCCAGCACCGGCGACACCGGACTTGCATGTCGACTCCGACAGTGGCCCAGTGGACACCGACAACATCACCAATGAAAGCATTTGGAGCGTTGTCATCAACGACGTGCTGGATGGCGCGACGGTTAACCTCTATCGCAACGGCAGCTTGCTCGATACGCAAGTCGCTAGCGGCACCAGCGTGACGTTCAGCGTTGATATGTCCGCCGCGAACGATGGCGACTATCTCTTCACGGCCGAGCAAACCGTCGATAGTGTCACCAGCGCGTTGTCCGCCGCACTGACAGTGACGCTCGATACCGACGCCGGCACTGTGACCTCTACAGCGCCGACCACCGCCACCGTAGACACCGAGCTGGTCTATAATGCCGTGCATCCCGAAGAAGGAGCGAGCTTTAACTACGCTCTCATCGGTGCTCCTGCCGGTGCTGTCATCGATCCGGCCACCGGAGAACTCACCTGGACACCTGGCGTCGCAGACCTCGGCGTCAATGCGTTTCAAATTCAGTTTACGGATGCCGCTGGCAATGTCGGCACGCAAAGCCTCAGCATCACCGTGGCCGCCGGCACGCCTGGCGCTCCTCTGACGCCCGATATCGACGTCGCGTCGGATACGGGTGCGTCCGGCACCGACAATATCACCAAGGCCACGAGTTTGGCGGTCACCGTCGATGGCGTGACCAATGGCGCGTCGGTGAATTTGTATCGCAACAGTGTCCTATTCGGCACGCTCGTCGCCAGTGGTAGCAGCGTGACGTTCACGGTTGACATGAGCGGCCAGGCCGATGGCAACTACCAGTTCACGGCCGAACAAATCGTTGACAGCGTCACCAGCCCGCTATCTCCGACCCTGACGGTGAATTTGGATACCACAGCGGGGAGCATCTCCACCACTCCACCGACGACCGCGAGCATTGGAGTCGAACTCACCTACGACGCCACGCACGCCAGTGAAGGAACCGGTAGCTTTGTCTATTCGCTCATTGGTGCTCCCACAGGCGCCGCGATTGATCCCGCCACCGGCGAACTGACTTGGACGCCCACCGCCGCTGATGCCGGTGTGAATGCGTTTCAGATTCAATTCACCGATGCCGCAGGGAATGTCGGCACGCAAAACGTGAGCCTCTCCGTCGCTCCCGCCGCCCCGACCACGCCAGATTTACAAGCTGGTTCGGACAGCGGTGCCTCGCCCACCGACAACATCACGAAGAACACGTCCTGGCTGATCGATGTCGGCGGAACGATTGCGGGCGCGACCGTCCGTCTCTATCGCGATGGCGCCTTGATCGATTCGCAAGTGGCGACCGGAACCAGCGTCACATTCACCGTCAGCATGACGGGACAAGCGGATGATGTCTACGCATTCACGTCCGAGCAAGTAGTCGATGGCGTCGTGGGCGCGCTGAGCGGCGGCTTGAACATCACCAAAGATACCACCAATCCTGCGAATCTCACCTCGACTCCTCCCACTGTCGCGAGCGTCGGCGCGGCGCTGACCTACGACGCCTCGCATTCCGAAGAAGGAGGTGTGAATTTTGCCTACTCGTTGACGAACGCTCCCGCGGGCGCTTCCATCACACCCAGCACGGGCGTGTTAACTTGGACACCCACCGCTGGCCAAATTGGCGCTCAGTCGTTCCAAATCGTCGTGACCGATGCCGCCGGCAATACCACCACGCAAAGCTTGAGCGTCACGGTTTCCGATCCCAGCGCCGCCGCGATCGATCTGGTGGCCTTCGCCAAAGCATTGACCGCCGCCGGCGCGATTTTCTATGGCGCCGACTGGTGTCCGCATTGCAACGCCACCAAGGCCTTGTTTGGCGATGGGGCGCAGTATCTGAACTTCGTCGAAGTCACCAATCCCGATCGTACCCCCAACGCTATCGGCACCGCCAACAACATCACGACTTATCCCACCTGGAAGTTCCAAAACGGCAACACACTACTTGGCGAACAAACGCTGCAAGCGATCTCCACGGCGTCCGGCGTCGCCATCCCGACCGGCAATACTCCGTCGCTGGCACCGCTCGCCAATGTGACCCTGCTGCACGACTCGCCGCTGAGCATTCCGCTCAACGGCTATGATCCCAATGGTGGGCCGCTGACGTACGAAATCTCCGTCAGCAATCCGTCGATCTTGTCGGGGACGCAACTCAGTACTTCCAATCGCAGCATTCGCATCACCGTCAATGGCTTTGGCGATATTGTGGCTTATCTCTACGAGGACGAAGCTCCCGATGTGACGGCGCAGATCATCGCCTTGATTAATGCCAACGCCTACGACAACACGATTTTCCATCGCGTGATCTCGAACTTCGTTATCCAAGGTGGCGATCCCAACGGTAACGGCACCAACGATGAGAACCAGCCAGAGTTCGACGATCAGTTCAATCTCAATTTGCAGCACAATCGTGGCGGCATCCTCTCGATGGCGAAGGCAGGCGACGACACCAACACGTCGCAGTTCTTCATCACTTCCGGCGCGACACGCCATCTCGATTTCAATCACTCGATCTTCGGACAAGTGGTGCAAGGGGACAGCGTCCG
>JBGSHH010000383.1:0-5792 GCA_041752355.1 Pirellulaceae bacterium
ACAACCAGGTATAGGGTTGATCCTCGTACAGTATTTGCTGGATCTTTTGGTAGATGGCGACTCGTTTCTCGAAGTCGCGTTCCAACATACCTTCTTCAAAGAGCTTGTCGACTTCCGGATTGGAATAGCCTGTGTAATTGCGTTCTTGATCGGTTTTGAAAATATTCTCTAGCGTCCACGGATCGGTACCAGTGCCCCAACCGCCAAAGGCTCCTTGAAATTCCTTGCGATTCATTTGCTCGATCACGGCCGGAAATTCCAAAGGGCGGATGTTGCACGTGATCTGTATCTGATCGAGGCACTGTTTCATCAACGCGCAAATGTCGATGCGATCCTCCTTATTGACCGTAATCATCTGAAACTCAAATGGCACTAACTTGCCATCGATCATCTTGTCGCGAATGCCGTCCCCATCGCTATCCTTCCAACCTGCCTCGTCCAATAGCTGTTCGGCTTTGGCAAGGTCTTGCTTGTAAAACGGCAACGCCGGCTTAGTGGCCCATGGCGAAGTCGGGTGAAACACGCCGTTACACTGCTCATCGAGGCCATAGCGCAGTTTCTTGATAAGTTTCTCATAGTCCATGGCGTAGGCCATAGCCATGCGAACGCGTTGGTCGCTGAAGCGCGGATCTTTGCTATTCCACAGGAAGTGAAACTCCGTCCATTCCACGCCGCGCGCCTTGGTGTTGTTCTTGTAGAACTCGTCGTTGGTAGTTTGCGTTTCCCATTGCTCAGGCGTGAGTTGCATTTCATCGATATCACCAGCCTTGAGCGACAATAGCGACGAAGCTGCGTCGGGGCGAATGCGGAAGCGAATCGTCTCGAAATAGGGCTTGTCGCGCACCTGCTTGCCTTCGTGCATGTAATAGCTTTCGCGCCGCGTCAGCACGATTTCTTGGCCACGCGTCCGCGATTTGATGACGTACGCATTTCCCGAGATAGGATCATTTTCGAGCGCCACGTGTTTGGGATCGCGTGTAAGCGTGGGATCTTTGGGAATTGTTTCGCCGTAGATATGCTGCGGGATTACGGGGAAATTTAGATTCCATTCATTCGTCGCATACGGTTCCTTTTGAAAGAAGACCAGCGTTTGGTCGTCGTACGCTTCAATCCACTTGAGCTTATCGGGCCCTGTGCGCTGTGCGGTAACTGGCACCGCTTTGGTCATGATCGTTTTGAAGCTGAAGACGACATCATGCGCCGTGATGGGCTTGCCGTCCGACCAGGTCATGTCCTTGCGCATGACGACTTTATCGTACATGCCATCCTTGCTCGTCTGCCAGCTTTCGACCGTTTCCGCCGCAGCGAAGGCCTTCATATCCCAGTCGAAGCTAAACAAGCCAAAACCGATCAAGCCGAGCAAATCCGACTCAGTCACTGAACTCGCGAGCAGCGGATTCGTATTGTTAACGTCGCCGTACACATGGCGATTGATCGAAGCGTTCCAGTTAGCATCGCTTTCAGCGGCGGGCAGTCGCCCCAAGGCGCTCGTGATCTTGTCGTTATCGGTATCCGTGACATTGCGCAAAGCCAACGCTTCGGCAGTCGTTGCCAAAGGCGCTGCCTTCTCTTGATGCTCGCGCAACAACTTAAGCGCATCCACCACAGGGCGATCAATCCATTCCGCCTTGGCATCGAGTTCGGCCAAAGTGGGTGGCGTGAACGGCTCGATCAAGTCGCCATGCACAAACGGGACGTCAGGTTCTTTGTCGGCCGCGGGCTGTGAATTACAACCTCCGCAACCACTGATCATTGCGCAACTAAGTAACGTGGCCAGGAATCGCCAGCGACGATGCAACATGATTCACCCAGTTTTCCGTTAGCGGCAATCGAGTCGGAATGCGACACAAACCACAGTCGTTTGCTGTAACCGTAGCGTATAGAATGGCTTACGATCGGTCAACCTGAGTGCGAAGGTGGATAAATTACCTCGTCTGGGAAAGGACCGGCCCCCGATGACCAGTCGCTGTCAAATGAGAAATAGCGAGTTCGCCGCAGCTAACTCGCTATTGTCGTTGTAAATCCGGTGATTTTCCGGCACTTCAGCCTACCGCGAGCTGGCCATGCTCTGCTGGACGCGGGCGGTTTCGCCTTGCGAGCGGGTCGCTATGCCGGCGTCGCGATTGCTGGGGATATTATGCGTCCCGGATGGCAAGGCGCTGTCGACCTGGTGGTTGATGCCGAAGTTGGCCATGGCGGCGAAGTCGGGTTGGCCGGCGTCATTTTCCAGGTACGGAATCCAGCGGCGACCGTCTGGCGTGAAATTGTCGTCCATCGCCAGGCCATCGCTTTCCTCATAGCGGGCGAACGACGCCAGCGCCGCGCTCGCCTTGCCATGGGCCGGATCGATCGCTAGCGCCCGTTGGAAACATTGCTTCGCCTCGTCCATCTTCCCTTGCGAAGCATAGATGAAGGCGATGTTGTAGTGCGCATCCGCCTCGCTGCCCACGGACGCGAACTGCGTGAAGGCATCTTGCGTCCGTCCCATGTTGCCCAGCACCAAACCCAAATTGTTGCGATAGCGGGGATTCTCCGGTTCCAATTGCACTCCCTTGGCCAGCGCGCTTTCCGACTTCGCCATCTCGCCTGAGAGATAGAAGCTGAAGCCCAGATCGTTGAACAGTTCCGCATTGCGCGGCTGAATTTGAATCGCGCGCAAGTAGAGCGCTTGCGCTTCGGGATGCCGGCGTTGCTTATCGGCAACTACCGCCAGGCGATGCAGCGGTTCGGCCCGCTCGGGGAACTCGCGCAGCAAGCCTTCATAGACTTCGCGCGCTTTGTCGTACTGCGCGGTCCGCTCTTGCGCCATGCCTTTAGCTAAGCCTGCCGCCAGGGCATTGCCACTTTGCGCGTCGGGCTGCACCGTTTCGTGTTGTGCTGGCAGTTTGTTCTTCTGCCAGGGGAACGCCAAGGAACTCGGCGCCTGCCCCAAGCTCGTGCAGCCTTGGCAAGCGCAGATTAGCGCGATGAGCAGCAGATGGTAGAGGATGAACCAAGGAGAGCGGGCGAGCATGGGGGGATTCCTGAATGGTTAATACATGATTGTCTCAGTCGAGGGAGAATGACCAATGACGAAGTCCGAATGACCAATGAAAGGCATATCTCATTGGTCATTCGTGCTTCGTCATTTAGTCATTCCCCACTTCCCCCCGGAAGCTCGCTGACAGTCTGCTATCGGTACATGCCGCCGGTGCCGCCGAAGCGTCGTCCGCTTCCGCCACCGCCACCCATGATACCGCCGTAGTAGGCACGTTCCCCTTCGACCGCCGTGAAGCCTTCGGCGAACGCATTGGCGATGACGACGCGTTCTTCCGCGTTGACCACGCCCAGTCGGGCCAGTTGCATCACGATGGTTTGCCGCCGCGCCATGTCGAGTTCTGGCTTGGCGTTGAACATGCTCTGTTCGATCACGATCGGGAACGGCACGTGCGGCAAGCGCAGCGCCACTTCCTCCAAGTGTCGTTTGGCACCGGGGGCCAAATTGGCCGTTTCGCCGCTGAATTCATGATCGTAGAAAATGAAGTCGGCCGCTTCGGCGTTGGTTTGTTGCGTTTCCCAGAAGGCGTCGCTGTTCTGGCCCAACGGGAACGGGCGATCGTAGGCGGCGCTGGGTTGCGCCCCGCGTCCGCCACTCAAGCGACCGCCATAGTTGGGACCGCAGCCTTCGTCGCACGTGGCACAGCCACTGAGCACGACCACCGCGGTGACACTCAAGATTGTTAAGGAAAGTTTCATAAGCCTCATGGGATGCCCCCCAAGTGCTTGAAGTCGGAATGTGGAAGTCGGAAGTCGAAACACAGGCATAGGTATGTTGCGACTTAATTGCTTGCTCCGACTTCCGACCTCCGAGTTCCGACTTTGGTGATTAAAAGGGATGCAAAGTTGCGGTTCTGATCTCTACTTATTACTTACTCACTACCCACGCTCATTTACCGACCATGTCCGAACGGTCCCGAGATCATTGCCGAGCCGCCCGCCTTGTAGCGATTGCGAAGGCTGGGCCACACGGTGCTGCGATACTCCATCGTCGGATTGCCTTCAATCCGGCGGTGCAGGAAGAAGTCGCCGTTGGTCGGTTCGGTAACATCAAAGCCTGGCAGCGGCGGTACTTCGTCCGCTTCCATCGGATGAATCAGTTCGGGCGTGACCAGGATGATCAGTTCAGTTTCGTTGCGCGAGGTGCTGCGTTGGCCGAACAGCCAGGACAGGCCAGGCAAGTTGCCACTGACGTTGCCCGTCAAGCTGTCTTCCAACAAACCGGCGATGGCCAGCGTTTGACCTTCCCGCATTTCGACGGTCGTGGTCACGGCTCGGACGTTCAAGCCGGGCGTGCCGCCGACGCTCAAACTGTTGTTGATCTGGCTGAATTCCGGCGAGACTTGCAAGCGGATGCGATCCTTGTCGACCACCGTCGGCATGAAGCTGATGATGGCACCAAAGGAACGGAAGTCGGTGGTGACGGCATTCAGACCGGCCGTGCCGACGATCGTGGGGACCGCGAATTCACCGCCTGCCACAAACGTCGCCGAGCGACCACTCATGGTGACCAAGGTTGGTTCGGAAATCAGTCGCACCACGCCCCGCTGTTGCAGGTAGTTGATGCCGACTTGGATATCGTCGCCATCGAACTGGGCGAGTAAGGCCGGTGCGCCACCTGAGCCCGCTCCCAAGAGCGATTGTAAGAACAAGGCACTGCCATTGACGTTGTCGGTGACGTTGATGCGGGCTTTCACATCCACACCCAGGCCACGAGCAGCCGAGCGATTGAGTTCGGCGATCTTGACTCGCATCGCGACTTGTTGCACGCCCGGGACCCGCAGCATGTTGATGAGTTGAATGCGTGGCCGCAGAGAACGGCCGGTTTCTTCCGGCGTGAGGACGTGCGCGGCGGTGCCTTGGGCCAGGCCGTAGCCGCCCCCAAATCCACCCCGACCTCCACCGCCACCACCACCACCTTGATTACTCTGTCCGCGAATCACGGTCATGATCTGGGCGGCTTCTTCGATATCTTTGGCTTGGCCCCGCACGATCAGCTTGTCGGCCACCTGCATCAGGTAGACCTTGCTATCGGGAAACAGCTTGGCGACCAGGCTTTCGAGCAGGAAGTATTCTTGTTCGAGACGACGTCGCGCTTCGGCATCAGGCGAGACCTTCACCAGATACGTCACCGGCGTCCCATCACCATCGCGAAACCAGAACGTCAGATGCGTCGCCCCAATCCCCTTGCCGATGATCGAAACCTCCCGCGGCGTGAACTGCACCACTTCACACGTTTTCGGATCGACCACTGCGGTGCGGTAGATGTCGGACTTGGTCCGCAAGAGCAGGCTGCGGCCGACGTTGACTTCGAGCACGCCGGTCTGCGGAATGACTTCAAAATTCTCATCGTCGGCAATCGCTCGCTTGCCGGGCTGCATCGGCACCACTTCGATCTGCGGTTGTTCCGCTTGCACTTGGCGCGCTGCCGCTGTCGATTCGTAAGCAGGACGCGACATGAACTGCGTCGCTCTTTCGACCATGCGATCTTCAGTATTGGGACGCGCGGGCTCCATGCCAGGAACCGGCGCTTGCATAGCCGGACGCTCTGTGAAGCGTGGCCGAGGAGGCGCTTCAACCTGGTCACGCGGCAGAGGCAGCAGCGGCGGTGCCGACACGGTGCGCTCCAGCGAGACAGGCGCCGAGGGAATTGAAGGATTCGGCAGCGGCGGCATCATCGCACCGTCCGGTCGCGTCACTGGCGTGCGCGTCAACGGCGCGTCGCTAGGAACGGGAGCCTCGCTGGCGGGCCCAAT
>JBGSHH010000384.1:0-3006 GCA_041752355.1 Pirellulaceae bacterium
CCGTGTAGCGTTCGGCACAGTGATCGAAATGATCGAATCACACATCCGGGAAGTTAACGCAGAGTGAACCTGCCGCTGCGAGCGAGTAAGGACGAACAGGGGCCATCCGTTTTTCCGGCGACGACGAGCTTGTCGCTACGATTTCTAGAGGCTGCTGCAAGAGACGGATGCCGAGGGAGAGCCGCTGGCGGAGGACACGTTCACGAATCACCAGTGGGGCAACCTGGTGAGCGAGTTCGGCGTGGAGGGGAGCTTCCCGCTGCCTGACGCGCCAGGCAACCTGCCGCTGCAAGCGAGCGCCAAACGTCACGCATCATTCTATTTCCTCCCTCGCCCCCATGGCGGTTAGAATTTGGATGGCCTCTTTTGCCCCGGCCTGCAGCCCCTTTTGCCCCGGCCTGCAGCTCAAGCACTTTTGGCATATGGAATATGCTCGCTTTTGATCGAGCGCAGTCGATACGCGAAACGCGTTGCTTCATTACATCAAGCGTCGGGCGGGTACAAATGCAGCATGGCGGGCGGGAGAAACTTCACTCCGGTGACGTGGGCAGCCTCTATACTCGCGGCAAGCTCATCGCTCACGCAGACAATGACGCCACTGACCTTCGCGATTCGAAAAAGATGGTGTCCAGCCGTCTTGGCCTCATCGATTACCAACGATTCTATTCCGGTAGCAATGCTCGAATCTTTCTTATGGTAAGTAAAGACCGATTTCGCGAAATCGAAACAGTCAACATGGTCGATGATATTGGCAAAATAGAACTCCCGCTTTGTGTAGGGAGCGCCTTGGTAGACGATGTTAAGAGGAAAGTATTCGGCAAACACGTTGAACTCTTCGAGGATTCGTTTAATCCGTTCGGATATGACAAACAGGGGAGCCCGAAAAAAGTCATCTGGCTCGTGGTCAGTGTCAATTTCGATGGTCGCCGAAAGCGGGAACCTGCCTGTAAGTGGAACTCCACTCGCCCACGGGACGTTGAGAAACTCCGTTGGCGAACCACTTGTCCAGTACTCTTCTCGGCTGGATTGCCGCCATAATTTGGTCATTGAATCTCCGCATCTCGTTAATCTAAGGTTACTTGGGACACTGTTGCACGGACCCAGCAGTTATATTCGGATCATCGTCTCTAAGCCAAATTTGGCGGGCGAGAAGAGATTGGCGAAGTTTGGTCTCAATTTCCCGTAGTCTCGGACATATATCGCACGTGTCAATTTTGGGTGGAACGCTCGTGTAATCACTTTCCGGGCCAGGCAAAAAGGGCCATCCAAATTTTAGCCGTAATTTGCGTAGGTGAGTAAAAAGAACAACAGGGGCCATCCATTTTTCGGGCGACGACGAGCTTGTCGCTACGACTTTTTAGAAGCTGCTGCCAGGGACGGATGCGGAGGGAGAACCGCTGGCGGAGTACACGTTCACGAATCAGGAGTGGGGCAACCTGGTGAGCGAGTTCGGCGTGGAGGGAGCTTCCCGCTGCCTGACGCGCCAGGCCACCTGCCGCTGCGAGCGCGAGCCAACGCTCATGCATCATTCGATTTCCTCACTCGCCCCCACGGCGGTTAGAATTTGGATGGCCCCTTTTGCCGCTGGCCGAGGCCGACAAGGCACTGGCCGCGTTACCAAATGAGTGCAGCAAGTAATGAGCGCTAGGCGGAAACAGGCCTATCACGCAGAAAATCGCGTGACATGCGAGTAACCGACCGCTACCATGAGACTTACCGTAATTGACCGACTGTGCGTTAGGTTGACAAACTAGCGGCCTACAAGTGATACATTGACCATCCTATAAACAAGTTGGTCCGGCATCCTTGCCGTACCAATGCGCTGGCGGTTGAGCCGCCTGCTTGATGCGTTGTTTCGACGCGTCTTTTGGTAGGGATACCCAAACGTCATGACGTGCCTTTTTTTGAACGGTCCGCGTCGGCACCGATGCGGACCAACTTGGCGGTTCGAGCCAACCGGTTCCAGGATGGTTGCCAGCGATTACAATGGCCCGGTGGCGCAACCGCCAGCGCAATATGCGGCAAGATACCTATATGGTCGAATCGGCACGAGTTCGTGAACTCCTCGAACTGCACGGCAGTTGCCAGCCGCAACATGCATCGGAGTGGGCCGGCCAAATCCCGCTTCCCGATCCCATTGCGGAGTTCTACCGCGACGTTGGCCCAGTGAATATCACGATCGAGGGCTATGGTAACCCGACGTTCATTCCGAACTTGTCCCAACTTTGGAATCGTCAAGCGGGTTACCGATGGAACGGTCTCACCGGCGAACCGATCGCCGATTGGGATAGAGATTGGATCGTTGTCGCTGACGAGGGTGCCGATCCCTACATTTACCGCAACGGAAAGATTTTATTCGCTCAACATGGCGCTGGCGTCTGGGAGCCGGATGAAATCTATCCTGATCTGAATACAATGGCGGCGTGCCTTGCCACGCTCGGTGCGGTCGTGTTGAATGCCGGCGATGAATTTAGTGATGATGATTGCTATATCCGTCCGAAGTTTCGCGCAGAAGCGATTTCACGCTTGGCCGATATTCTTGGAAATAAGAACGAAGCGGAGGCTATCGTCGAGACCGCGGGCTGGGGCTGAGCGCGCAACGCCGCATATCAATGCGGTGAACCCGAGCGGCTACATTTCGGGCGATTGAGGCTTTAAACTATTCGAAAGGTCTTCGGTAATTCGGCGTCGTTCCCGAGGGTCCGCCGCCGGGTTACCTTCAACGTTATGTGCTCAAGGGGGCGCGCATGTTAATCGATTTACGCAAGTTTCACGAACCACTCCTCGCCGATATCCAACGATCGCTCAAGGATTTCGTATCGGAGCATCCCGATCTGCCTTTGTCCACGATTGGGCTTTGGGGCGACGGGCTTCGATCGCTTCGGCAGGATTATCGATCTGTTGTGGGAGAAGTACGGCAGCAGCAGTTCGAGTTCTTCCTCGTCCAGCTCCTCGAGCGGCGGGCCGGGCAACCAACTGGTACATCTCAAGTACGGCTACGACCAA
>JBGSHH010000385.1:0-13265 GCA_041752355.1 Pirellulaceae bacterium
CCGAACACCATCGCCGTTTGCGAAATAACCATGCGGCCGGTCGAACCGATTTCGGTCTCTTCCATTTCACGCCACAAGTCGGTTCCTTCACGCGTACGTTCACCCACGCCTGCGAACACCGAGTAACCACCGTGCTTGCTGGCGATACGGGCGATGAGTTCCTGAAGAATAACCGTCTTGCCCAGACCGGCACCACCGAAGAGACCCGCTTTACCACCACGCACGAACGGCGTGAGCAAGTCCACGACTTTAATGCCGGTTTCGAACAACTCGGTGCTGGTCGAAAGATCCGCGACGGCAGGCGGTTCGCGGTGGATCGACCACTTCTCGGCCGTCACAACGGGTCCGCGTTCATCGATCGGCTCACCCAGCAAGTTGAACACGCGGCCCAGCGTTTCGGGACCCACAGGCACCGAAACAGGAGCGCCGGTATCGACACATTCCTGTCCACGTTGCATACCGTCGGTGCTGCCCAACGCGACGCAGCGAACGCGCCCGCCGCCCAAGTGCTGTTGCACTTCGCCGGTGAGGTTGAGCGAAACGCCTTTGTGCTCCGACTGGATTTTCACGGCATTGTAAATCGCCGGCATCGCATCGTTGGAAAACTGAGCATCGAAAGTCGAACCAATCACTTGCGTGATGCGGCCGATGTTGGTGGCAGTGGCAGTGGCCATGAGTTACCTATCTAGGAAGTGAACGTTGTTTGATGCTGGAAAGATCAACCCTTGAGTGCGTTGGCACCGCCGATGATCTCCATGATTTCGCCAGTGATCTGCGACTGGCGGGCGCGGTTGTAATCGCTGGAAAGCTGCTTGATCATGTCCGACGCATTCTCGGTGGCCGCCTTCATAGCGGTGCGACGGGCAATTTGCTCGCTGACCGCCGCGTCGAGAAAGCACTTGAAGAGCTTCACCTTAAAGCTCATCGGCACGACCTCTTCCAAGATGCTCTCAGCCGAGGGCAGGAACTCGTACATACTGCCGCCGGACTTTGCCTGCTCGGCGGTATCGGAACCTGCCAGCGAGCCCAGGGGCAGGAGTGTTTCCACAACAGCGACCTGGCGCGCGACGCTGATGAATTTGGTGTAAGCGACATCCAAGCGATCGAGTTTGCCGCTGATAAAGTCAGCGAGATACCGATTGGCGATCACTTCGATTTCGTCAAATTTGGGTTGGTCGTCGAACTGCGTGTACTGATGGGCGGTCGCGACTTTGCGAAACTTAAAGTTTGCAATGCCACGCTTGCCGCTGACTTCAATCGCGACGTTTGGCACTTCCGCGTTGAGTTCGTTCATGCGACCCACCGCCGCCCGCAAAATCGAACCGTTATAGCCGCCACACAAACCACGATTGGCGGTCAGCACCAATAGCGTCGCGTTGGTCGTCTTCTCGCGCGGTTCCAGCAACGGATGCTTAACCGCCAGACCGGCGTTCGCCAGATCGGCCACCACTTGCGTAATTCGCTTGGTATAAGCCGTGGCGGCAGTGGCGCGATCCATGGCTTTCTTGAAGCGCGCGGCGGCGATCAACTCCATCGTCCGCGTGATCTTGCGGATGTTGCGAATCGACTTGCGACGTTTATCGAGAGCGCGTGCTTTGGCCATGATTTGAGATTTACCGTTAGGTGATTAACCGCATCGTGTACGGGTAACGATAGGTATTTCCTTTACTTGCTTCCATCGTGGCGATGATGGTATAGACCATCGCACCGATCGCCACCACAATCGCGATCGGTATGCCCACGCAAGTTGCGGAGCAGACCAGCACGGCGATCAAAACCGACAGTTGAAAGTTGAGCGCCTCTAGGGCATGTTCCGCCACAAACGGAGACGTCTCTTTCTTCATGATCCAAATGATGAGCGCTCCAAAGGGCATGATCACAAAGTACGAGATATGCGCGAGCAGTGCCCACGTCCGATCATCGCTGTTGGAATCACCCATAGCGGCTCACCTTATCTTTACTACTATGCTGGCTTCCATTGCTTCTTGAAATCGGCAATGGCAGCCTGCAGTTCGGCTTCAATTTCCACTGTCAAATCTTTCTTCTCGGCCAAATTCCCCCGCACCGCGCCCCGCTGGTCACGCATGAATGTCAGGAATGCTTTTTCCCAGGCTTGCACTTGCGTGACTGGCACGTCGTTCAGGTACCCACCGTTGCCCGCATAAATCACCATCACTTGATCGATCACATCCATCGGCTGGTACTGCCCTTGTTTGAGCAATTCCACCATGCGATAGCCGAGATCGAGTCGCGACTGAGTGGCAGCGTCGAGATCTGTACCAAGTTGAGCGAAGGCTTCCAATTCGCGGAACGATGCGAGTGCCAAACGCAAACCACCGGCGACCTTCTTATGCTTCATCGCCTTGATCTGGGCCGAGCCACCGACGCGAGACACCGAAATACCGACGTTCATGGCGGGGCGGATGCCTTTGAAGAACAAGTCAGGCTGCACGTAAATCTGACCATCGGTGATGGAGATTACGTTCGTCGGAATGTAGGCCGACACTTCGCCTTCAAGTGTTTCGATGATCGGCAGCGAGGTGAGCGAACCACCACCCAGATCGTCCGACAGCTTGGCCGAACGTTCGAGCAAGCGGCTATGGCAATAGAACACGTCACCGGGGAACGCTTCGCGACCAGGCGGGCGACGCATGAGGAGCGACAATTCCCGATAGGCGACCGCTTGCTTGGAAAGATCGTCATACACGATCAAAGCATGCTCGCCACGGTACATGAAGAATTCCGCCATCGCTGTGCCCGCATAGGGCGCGACATATTGCAGCGGTGCCGGAGCCGAGGCACCTGCAACGACGACCGTGGTGTATTCCATCGCGCCGTTGTCTTCCAGGACCTTGATCACACCTGCAACCGAGGAGTCCTTTTGGCCCACCGCGACATAAAAGCACTTCACGCCGCTGTTCTTTTGATTCAAAATCGCGTCAATCGCGATGGCCGTTTTGCCTGTCTTGCGATCGCCGATGATCAATTCGCGTTGACCACGACCGATCGGCGTCATGGCGTCGACCGCTTTGATACCGGTTTGCAGTGGTTGCTTGACAGGCTGGCGACCCGCCACACCAGGCGCCATGAATTCGACAGGGCGACGTTCGGTGGTATTCACCGGGCCTTTGCCATCGAGTGGATTGCCGAGCGGATCGAGCACGCGTCCCATGACCGCATCGCCGACGGGCACGGAGAGCAGCTTGCCGAGTGCCTTGACCTCGTCACCTTCCTGGATTTCCAGGTAGTCGCCGAGAATAATTACACCGACGCTATTCTCTTCCAGATTGAACGCCAGTCCGATGGTGCCGCTGGGAAACTCCACCATCTCGCCCGCCATGATGCCTGACAGGCCATAGACGCGAGCGATACCGTCGCCCACTTCCAGCACCGTGCCGACTTCGCGGACATCGACCTGTGTGTTGTAGTTCTCGATCTCCGCTTGAATCACGGAGGCGATCTCGTCAGCGTTGAATTTCATAGCACTTCTATCTGGTGGGGCGGGCATTCCTGTCCGCCATGTTTTCTGGTGACTGTTACGTGGCACTTGTCGCGACGAAGCGGCCCAGCGTTTGCCGGATTTGCTGCTCGGTGCGGTCGAGGGCGACTTCCTTCATCTTTTTCAGTTGCGTGGCGACGCTGCTGTCGTAAACCTTGTCGCCTACCCGCACCAACAATCCGCCGAGTAAATCGGCATCGATCTTCGTTCGCAACAACACCTCGCGCCCCAGCATCGTGGTGAGTTTGGCGGTGATCTGTTCCAGCAACTGATTGCTGATCGGCGAAGCAGAAGTAACAAACACTTCCACACGGCCGCGCAGCTGATCGAGTTGTCGGTTGGCTTCGGTCAAGATCATGCCCACACTATCAAAACGATGGTGTTGCGAAAGCACTTTGAGGAAGCTGAGCAACAGCGGCGACATCTTGCCAGCGAACGACTTATCGAGCAGTTTGACTTTGTCCTCATGGGCGACGCGCAGCGAGTACAACGCGGTCTTCAGTTGGGGCAACTGATTCAACACGTCGGACATCAACGACTCGTACTCCGCCAAGACCGCTTCGCTTTGGCCCGCCTTTTCGGTCGCGCCCAAGAGTGCCTTGGCGTAGACCTCGGCCAGATGCTCGCGCCCTGGATCGAAGCCTTGCTGGTTGTTGTCGTGATCAGCCATTTTGGAAAGTCTTATTGCGTAAGCAGGGACTAGTTCTTGCTAAAACGATCGAGCGAATCGCGAATCAACGCTTGATGGTCGGCTTCCTTCACCTCGCGGCGAATAATCTTGCCTGCCAACTCGACCGCCGTGGAAACACTCTTTTGCGCGATTTCTCGCAAAGCCGTGTTCTTGGCTTGCTCGATATCGGCCACGGCCTGGCTGCGTTGTTTCTCCGCGGCAGCTTCCGCTTCGGCGCGAATCTTCTCCGCCAGAGCTTCCCCTTGCTTGCGCGAATCACCAATGATGCGTCCCGCCTCTTCTTGAGCTTGGGCGAGCTTGAGCTCGTACTGCTGCATTTGCTTGGTGGCGGTATCGGCGGCAAGCTTGGCATCCTCGACCATCTTGGCGATAGATGCTTCGCGTGCGTCGAGTCCCTTGGCGATCGGTCCCCAAGCGAATTTCCACAACAGCGTCATCAACAGCGCGAACACAATGAAGGTGTAGATCGAAAGATCGAAGCGGACTTCCGCAGGATCTTCGAGTGCCGCCGTTGCGTTTTTGTGGCTGTTGTCGAAATCATCACCGTGCGCATCAGCACCATGCGGATCAGCTTTGTGACCATCGACATTCTCGTTTTCCGCCGCCTCAACTACGGTCTCGACACCATCTTTTTTCTCATCAGCAGCGTGCGATAAAGTTGGCCCACACAGCAGTACGACTACCGCTAGCGGCCAGATCAGTCGCCCCAAACATACAATGCAATTCAGCACGGGATACACCCTAAGTCGTGAAAAGCCCAAACGACGCGAAAACTTGCCGACTATTGACCGATCGACGAGTAGCAGATAAAGAGCGCGAAGAAGGTAAAACCTTCGATAAGCGCGGCAGCGATCAACATCGCGGTGGAGATACTACCAGCGACTTCAGGCTGACGAGCCATGCTCTCGTACGCGGCGGCGGCCAACTTGGCGATACCATAGGCCGCGCCCATTGTTACCAGGCCAGCACCAAAAGCGGCGGGAAAGGAGATCAGCGGTTGCTTGAGCGCAACGGCCGTATCCACCGTCTGAGCCGAAGCACTCACCGCACAAACCAACAGTGCCACTACGGCCAGACCCAAATACTTTGCAATCTTGATCACGGAATCATTCTCCTGCTAAAGAAACGTTAAATAGACGCGAACCGGCAACCGCGAACCTCTAATGCTTGTGGACCGAAGCGCCGATGAACAGTGCGGACAGAAACGTGAATACATACGCCTGAAGGA
The DNA here is from genome assembly GCA_041752355.1 of Pirellulaceae bacterium. Lineage (GTDB taxonomy): Bacteria > Planctomycetota > Planctomycetia > Pirellulales > Pirellulaceae > JAEZGD01. Next base: position 5,419 of record JBGSHH010000385.1, read on the forward strand.
AGGCGACAAATAATTCCAACACATTGAACAGCGTGGCCGAGACCACGGAAATCACCGCCACAAAACCCCACAATCCGGTGGACGTGCCAACCCACGTTAGCGCGGCCGTCGCGCCGAACGCCAGACCCATGATGCCTAAGATGACCAAGTGACCCGCCACCATGTTCGCCAGTAAACGAATCGCGAGCACACCGTGTTTAATAAACAGGCCCAGCATTTCAATCGCAAAGATCATCGGCTTGAGCACAATCGCCATGTACCAAGGCAAATCCATGCTCGGAATCTGGTTGGCGAAGAACCCCAGAAAACCGAACTTCGACATACCACCGACACAGACCGAAGCGAGCGTCACCATGGCGAGCGCCAATGTGACACTGAACGAAGCTGTCGGCGAACCCGCCCAAGGGACGATACCGAAAAGATTGCATCCCAACACAAAGAAGAAGATCGTCCACAGCACCGGCGTGAAACGCTGTACGTCACTCATCGGAGCGGCAGCATGCGCATGTGCCACCTGCTTGCCATGACCATGATCGTCGTGGGCATGTCTGTGGCCGTCATGACCGTGGCCCGCGTGCCCGTGCTCAGCATGTCCATGATCTTCGTCATGATGCTCGCCACCAATCGATGGGGCGGCAACCTGATCGCGAATGAAGCAAAGGAAGGTTTCCAGTAGATTCCAGAGCCGTCCCGTCGGATTCTGCCCCGACGCAACCTTTTGCCCAACCCAGCCGAAAACCAATAGGATAATCAGTCCTACCACCAGCTCGATCACCATAAACTTGGAGATACAGAAGCCGGATTCTTGTTGGTAGAAATTCCGCAATTCGCCAAACGGCTGCGGGATCAAAATCTTGCCACTCAAGTGACTGTTGTAGAACTTGAGCTTCTTATCGCTCCACTGGACCGACGAAAGATCCTTGAATTTTTCAATAGCCGCTTCGCCGCCAGCATTCTGCTTGATTTGCTCCCAGGTCGCCTTGGTGGCGGGATCGTTATAGATCTTCGCGAACCAGACGGCAGGAGTTGACTCTTGGTGAGAAGCTTTCAAATAGTCGTCAAACGAACCATCCTTGTTGTCCGCTTTCTTGAGCCAGACGTTGTAGTCCGCGAGCAACTTCTGGGCTTGCTCTTCCAGATAAACATCAAACGGCTTGCCATGATTGGCGTGATCGTGGCTCCAATGTTCCCAGTCGTGGTGCAACTTGCTTTCGGCAGGCAACTCGACCTTGGCATCAGTCGCGAGCTTGGCATCAGTCGCGAGCTTGGGCAGTTCGTGATAGATCTGCTCAAACTCCCAGGCTTGGAATTGATCGTCCAGCTTGACCCACAGATCGGGAAACTCTGACTTATCTTTGTAATTGCGCGGCAGCAGAATCTTCGGTACTTCGAAGTAGTAGCTGTCCTTGATGTGCAATATGTCCGAGGCCATGCGTTACAGAGCCTTTACTACCGAGCGAGTCGAACTAGTGAGCCAGACCGCGAGCGAGGTCTCCGCGACCAACGCCACCATAAACGCAGCCACCAACATTCCCATTACATTCGCCTGAGCCAGCCAAGGCACTTGCGACTGCAAAACCACACCGAACACCGCCGGCAACATCGTTCGCAGCAGGATGCTCACCAACATGCCGTGCAGCTTGAGCGGCGTTTCCGCCAACAAGCCGGTTATCGTCAAGGCCGCGGTTGCACAAATCCAGCAAATCCCCACGGCGACTGCCGCCGCAATAATCCCGTTGGTACCATGCTGACTGGACCCCCAAAACGCGATCGCGACAAAGGCGACCAGCATGATGACAGCGAGCAGTCCGCACGCGATCGCCAAGCCAGCACCCGCCGCCCTGAAAGCATTTCGACCTGAGGCCGTTTCGCGTTGACCGCCAGCGTTCACAAGGGATTTCCGGAAGCATCGTCCTCCGGATCATCGGGATCCGAAGATGTCGACCGATCAGTTCGCCGAGGAGCATTCTTCGCCAGCGGGAGCAGGCGAGTGAGATGCCAAATCGCGACCGTCACCCCCAAGGCAAAACCAAGCAATCCGAGGAATTGCGTTTGCCACTGGGAGTCGAGCCAGAGCCCGCCGATCCCCGGCAACACCATTTCCAAAGCGATTGTTGTGATTTTGGCCACCCACTCGACGGCACGCGCCAGTGGTGGAGAGGACTTTCGGGAGGTCATCGCAGTAAGCTAATCGCCCGACAAGCAAGTCGCAACCGGCCACACACCAAAACGCTCGTTCGGGTGGTTTTAGCCGGCAAGAGCTTCGCCTACCTGCGGCTCACTGCTCCGTCAAAAGCAAGCTGATCGTTAAAGCGTTGTAATCTAGCGACGGCACCTAACATGGTCAACCAACACAACCTGGGAATTCGTGTTTTTTTTCACAAAGTCGATTTAGGGCCAAAATGGCGGGACTTTCAGCCAATCCGCAGGCCGACTGCGGCGCGCGGAAATGTGTCACTCCAATGGAATTTTCGGCCTCCCTAATTGGTTCGCAGGGACGCTATCAGCCGGACGTCGAACCCCATTAAGACCCCTTTAAGGGCGTGTACGCCATCCCAAAGATTTTTCTTAAACCCTCTCTCGACAGGACGTTAGTACGGTTCGACTGCCTGAAATCCCGCTTCGCAGTGGTAGTAATCGTTGCGTTTTTGCCGCAGAACAAGTAAGATAAGACCGGTCGTTGCATTCCTTACCTCCCCACTCCAGTGACGCCTCAAAAGGCTGACCGGACTACAGGGGGAACACCAAGGCAATTTGACGATTGAATCGCCACTGGCTGGCAGCAAGCCGTCCATTTGGTAATTGGCTGACGCAGGGAATTTGCCGCATCACATTGAGTTTCAGGCAACTCAGGGTTTACGGCAGCGATTGGCGTCGTCATTTGCCACCTCAACCACCCACGCCGCTAATGGGGAGGTTGGTGATACCGCCTGCTCGACACCATATGGCAGCCCGCAAGGGTCATTGTGGTCCTTTATTCGGCTCGGCTAGGGACTGCCGGGGGAGTGAAGGGTTTGATTGGTCAGGTCATGGAAGACGGCCCCAACCAGCGGCGGTGCGTTTCAATTTCGAAGCGGCAACCGACTCCTTTCTGCGGAGGTCGAACGTCCCTTGATTACTCCAGCAACTCTCAAATCCTATACGGTCAAGGACTTAGCCGAATTGGCTCGCAAGAGCGGCCTTTCCGGCTGGCAGTCCATGCGCAAAGAGCAACTCGTCAAAGCTCTGGTTCGCGCCCAGAAGGTCAAGAAGCCTGCGACCAACGGCAAGGCGAAAGCCACACCGAGTAAGCCTGTCGCAAAAGCGACCGTGGCCAGCAAGCCCGCCAGTCCTAAAGTAAGCCGCAATGGCAGCAGCCATTCGCCAAGTACGGCCAATGGCAAACCAGTCGCCAAGCCCGCGCCTCCAGCAGCGAAAATTGCCCCCGCACGCCCGAGTCGCGTTGCTCGGCAGATCCAACGCATCAATGGCGAACGCGACAAACAGCGTGATTTAGCGGCCGCTCATAGCGACCCCCACGGCGGCAAAGACCGTCTCGTGTTGATGGTACGCGATCCATTCTGGCTACACGTTTGCTGGGAAGTCACTCGGCAGAGCGTTGAGCGGGCCCGCGCAGCGATGGCTGAGCATTGGCATACCGCCCAGCCCACACTGCGATTGATGGAGGTCGAAACGGGCACGACCACCAGCACGGCCGAAAGCGCCGTACGTCACATCACCATTCACGGTGGCGTAAAGAACTGGTACATCGACGTCAAAACGCCTCCCAAGAGCTTTCGCGTGGACCTCGGGTATCAATCGAGCAACGGCAAGTTCTTCGTCATTGGCCGCAGCAATGTAGTGACCACACCGCTACCTGGTAGCAGCGATGCCATCGACGAGAACTGGACCGATATCGCCGAGAACTACGAGAAGATCTACGCCCAAAGCGGTGGCAGCACCGAAGACGGCTCGCCCGGCGAGTTGCAAGAATTGTTCGAGGAACGCTTGCGTCGTCCAATGGGCGCGCCCTTGGTTACCCGTTACGGCGTCGGTGCCGAACGCATGCTCGGTCGCATGAACGATTTCCAGTTCGACGTGGATGCGGAGATGATCATCTACGGCACAACGACCCCTACTGCCCACGTCCAACTCAGCGGCGAACCAGTGAAGATCCGTGAAGATGGCTCTTTTACCGTCCGCATGAGCATGCCCGACCGACGTCAGGTGATTCCGATTGTAGCTGCTAGCAGCGATGGCATCGAACAACGCACCATTGTGCTAGCGATCGAGCGGAACACCAAAGTCATGGAACCGATGATTCGCGAATCGAACGACTAGCCCTCATCGGCTCCCAAAAACACACTCTCCGGCCCTTAGACGCTTCATCGCCTAAGGGCCTTTTCGTTGACGGATTCGGCTTTGTCGTGATACTCATTGGTGGTAATCGCTGCTTGACAACCGCCCAATTGACCGATATCCTTACCGGATTCAAATGGTTATGCGGACAATGTTTGGGGCAATAAGGCTGCAAACAGTGCCGCTAATCGGGAAGTGAATCTCGTCGCAACCGCTGGGAGTGTCCGAAAGACCTTTGACATGGCACGAGTCGAACTCGCAGGCGTGTCGAAGATATACCCCGGTGGTGTGGTGGCGGTTGATTCGTTGGATTTAGCGGTGGAAGACGAGGAATTGGTGGTACTTGTGGGGCCCAGTGGCTCTGGAAAAACCACGATTCTGCGTATGATTGCGGGACTGGATCGCCCCACAGGGGGACAGATTCGCATCGCTGGCGAAAAGGTGACGAACACGTGCCCTCGGTCGCGTGATGTGTCCTATCTCGCACAGTCTTGCCCGCTGTATCCGAATTTGAACGTGTACGGGAACATTGCCTTCGGTGGGAGGGTGCGAAATGCAAGGTCCGTTCTGACGCGCCTTTGGCGTCAAATGATCCCCACCCACACGAAGGTGGCAGACGACGTGACGCAGGCTGGGAATGTGTCCACGGAAGTGGACCGCATCCAAGCGGCGGCTGGGAGACTGGGGATCGGGCACCTGCTTGAGCGATGGCCTCAGCAATTGTCCGGCGGTGAGCGTCAACGAGTTGCTCTGGCGAGAGCGATCGTCCGCGAACCGGCGGTTTTTTTGTTTGATGAGCCCCTTTCCAGCTTGGACGTCGGCTTGCGGAGTCAGTTAAGAAGGGAATTGCGGTTGCTGCATCGGCACCTTGGTCGCGCGACAATTCATGTCACCCACGATCAGGCCGAAGCAATGAGTTTGGCGGATCGGCTTGCAGTACTCGACCGCGGTCGGTTACTGCAAATCGATACGCCGGAAAGAATGTATGTTCGCCCAGAGCATCGACTGGTCGCTGGTTTTTTGGGATCACCTCCCATGAACCTGCTACCGGGGCAGGTGCGAGGAAATGGTAGTGGTTGGCAATTTGCAATGGGTGCATGGTTGCTGGAACTCAGCCATCATGCGGCCGAGCGATTGCTGGCGGCGGGTGGACAAGAATTGGGACGCGTCGAAGTTGGTATTCGTCCGGAGTCGGTCGAGTTGCTCGTCACCGGGCGACACGAAGGAGCCTATCCGGCGGAAGTCGAGTTGGTGGAATCGCTGGGCGATGTCCGATTGGTGACGCTCCGCAAGGAAAATGCTTCCCTCATCGCGAAGGTGCCGAGCAGGGAAGCATTGAATAGAGGACAAAACGTGTCCTGGCGAGCCGATTGGTCGCACTGGCACTGGTTTGAAAGTAAGTCAGGCAAACGAATTGAAATTTAACCCGATGGTAAAGGAGGACTACAGCGACTGATTGCTACGGCAGATCAGACCGTTCGAGAGCAACACTTACGTACAATTTGAACAATCCGATCCGTGCGGCAGCCAAGAGTTGTAGGCCGATCCTGGTGACAAGCCAGTTCGATGGCCCAACGTGGTTCAGACACGGCCCCCCGAGCCGAAAGATACAATTACCATGAATCCGAGCGAGATCCTGCGAATCGTTGATTCGCTCCATCGCGAAAAGAACATCGACAAGGAGTTCGTGTTCACCGCGATCGAGTCCGCGTTGCAAACCGCCGCCAAACGCCAGTATGGCGAAGAGGCCGTTATCACCGTCTCGATCGAACGTGCGTCGGGTGCCCCCACGATCGTTTGCAATGGCGAAACGCTCGACCCCGATTTGTTCGGACGCATCCTCGCGCAAACCGCGAAACAAGTCATCATCCAAAAGATTCGCGAAGCCGAACGCGACTCGCTCATCGAAGAATATCAAGAACAAATCGGCCACCTCATTAACGGCGTGGTCCAACGCAACGAAGGTCCGGCCACGCTTGTTTCGCTCGGTTCCGTGGAGGCAATTTTGCCGCGCAGCGAGCAAATCCCCGGCGAATCGCATCATCCCAACGAGCGCGTGCGGGCGGTCATTTTCGATGTCAAGCCTCAAGGAAGTCGCGTGAAAGTTGTGTTAAGCCGGACCCGGCCACAACTGGTGCAGCGGCTCTTTGAACAGGAAATCCCTGAAATCGCCGATGGCGTGATCACCTTCAACGCCATCGCCCGCGAGCCTGGCCATCGAAGCAAAGTCGCCGTGAGCAGCACCGACCAGCGCGTCGATTGCGTTGGTGCTTGCGTGGGCATTCGCGGCAATCGCATTAAAAACATCGTCGATGAACTAGCAGGCGAGCGAATTGATATCGTTCGCTGGAGCGACGATGCCGAAGAATTAATTCGTAATTCGCTCAAACCTGCGGAAGTCGATCAGGTCTTGCTATGCGATATGCTCGGTCGGGCCATCGTGCTGGTGCGGGAAGATCAACTGAGCTTGGCGATCGGTCGCCGCGGTCAAAATGTGCGTTTGGCCAGTAAACTATGCGGTTGGGATATCGAAATCATGACCGCCGACGAGCTCAATCAGCAGATTGAACGCGCGGTTGGTGGATTTAGCCAACTTGACGGGGTTGCGGAAGAATTGGCACAAAGACTGGTGGAACAAGGCTATTTGTCATACGATGATCTATCCGTGATTGAGCCGGACGCCCTCATGGAGATGGGTGGCCTCTCGGCAGAGCAGGTGGATCAGATCGTTTTGCAGGCGGAAGATAAAGCGGCCGAAGCTGAAGTCGCCGCTGCCGAGGAACGTCGCCGATCCAAGGATCCGGTCGCTGTCCAGGAATCGCAGGAAGTATCGCCGGCCGAAGAGGCGGGCGCCGAACCCGCGACCGAGGAAGCGAGTCCTCCTCCAGCAGAATAGCAGTGGTTTTGGATTTTGAGCTTTTGGAATGTTGAGTGTACGTCGCCCCACACAGGCATCACATTTTTGTAGCGGTTTAGCGGCTAGTTGATTTGGCCGCTTTTGCCAGGCGTTAGCGAAGCCACTTGACGTGCTTGCGGACGCCAGCAGAGGAGATCGCATATGTAGGATTCATTGCACAGTTTGGGTGCCTGCGAGTTTGACCCAGGGTGGTTAATCGCAGCGCCAACCTTTAGGAGGGCCCCACGTGCCCATTCGGATTTACGCATTAGCCAAAGAACTTAAGCTAGATACCAAAGAACTGGTTGACATCTGCGCGCGAGCGGGAATTCCCGGCAAGGGCTCCGCCTTGGCTAGCTTGGAAGACCCGGAGGTCGCCAAGCTCAAAGCCTATCTCAGTTCGCCTGCCAAGACAGGTCGCGCAGGCATGGGCGCACCGATTCCTCCATCGCAATCCGCGCCCGTTGCGCCGAGCAAGCCGCCGTTCTTGCCTCCTAAGTCAGCGCCTGCGCCCACCAAGTCGGCCCCGGTTGCGCCCGTGAAAGCGCCTGAACCGAGCGAGCCAGTGAGCGCCCCAGCGCCTCCCGCCGCAGATGTTCCAGCGCCCACGGAA